>DTYK01000170.1 GCA_012961925.1 Candidatus Latescibacterota bacterium | reverse complement strand
TAAAAAAGGGGACATTTATATCCCGGGATTATCTGATTTTATGGAAAAGGCAAAAGAAGAGAGGCTCGTTTTGCCTGAGACCGAAGAGAAGATTGCATATTTGATTCCATCTATATGTGTTGTACCGGATAATCCTAAAAGTATAAATTCACTGGAGTCCTTGGTTGAAAAAGATGTTCGTTTAGGGATAGCAAATCCTGAGACGGTTTGTGTAGGGTTGTATGCGGTAGAGATTATTGAAAAAAGCGGATTGACAGAAAAAATAAGAAAAAATTGTTACTTATGCTGAAAGTTGCAGTAAGACAGCTTCTATTTTGGCTATGGGGAATATTGATGCAGTTTTTGGCTGGAGGGTATTTCAGTTTTGGAATCCGGAAAAAATAAGGTCCATTCCCATTGGGCAACAGGATCTTACGCGGATTGGATATATTCCGGCCGCAGTGTCTGTTTATTGTAAGAATAAAGAAGTTGCTTTAAAATATATTAACCTAGATCCGGAATCTTTCCACTATATCGGGTAACAGGTCTTTAAAATTTGAGCATATTTTTGTTGCTTTTCTCTCCATAAGTATTATGTTTATTAGACCGTTAACCATAAACTTATGGAGGGGAATTATGAGTCGAGTCAAAGCCGATCTTCTGCCCAGAATCGCCCAAAAGTGGGGTCAGGAAAGCTGTTTCTACAAAGCCCCTTTCTCAGGGCGAGAGACCAGATGGGTTAATGCCCAACGTGACCTCTTCAGGCGGATGAGCCCTATCGGTGCCTGTGACAACAGGAAGAAGCTGACCCCTTACAATACCAGACTCTATTTCAACCAGAAGAATCTGACCGGCTTTGGGGGCATGTTTCTTCCCCTCGCCTTTACCGAAAGGATCGGGCTGTATGCGGATCTTGAATCTGTCCTTGAACACGAGGGTCACACCTATTCAACGGCTCAGCTTCTGGGTTCAACCCTGGCCTGTATCTTTGCCGGAGCGCCCCGCCTCTACGATTTAAACTCCTTTCGCTGGGACAGGGGCCTTGCCCGGGCCCTGGGAGTTGACCAACTGCCTGATGAAGGAAACATCCGAAAACGGTTGGCAGCCGCTACCAAAGGGAATGTCGATGCCCTGGAGCGGGTCAACCAGAAGGGTTTGAGTCGGTGTAATCGGACAGAGGAGACCGTTGAGATCGGGATAGATCTCGACATGACCACGGCCACCGTGTACGGCAAGCAGGAGGGGGCCCAGATAGGTTACAACCCTCATAAGAGGGGACGACCCTGTTTTCAGATTCTTGCCGCCACCCTCTCTAACAACGGCGACTGGATCAAAGCCGAGCTCCGAGGGGGCAACACTCACTGCACCACGGATTTCAAAAGCTTCTTTGAATCGGTTGTAGCGCTGCTTCCACCCAATTACAGACTCACCTTCATACGAATAGACAAGGGCTTCTTCTCCGAGGATATCTTTGAGTCTCTGGAGGGCAAAACGCTCAAATACATCTGTGGCTGCCAAAGCCACCGCCGATCTTAAGGCTCTGGCTCGTACATTAAAGGATTTTCAACCCATCACATCTACAGTTGAGGAAGAGGAACAGCGGCAGTTCTTCATTACCGAGATAGACTATCGTTACGACATCTAGGAGAGATACCGTCGCATGATCGTTGTCAAAGAGCACGAGCCTTACCCAGATTATGACCCACAACAGCGGGACCTTTTGGGAGAACCCTTACAGCCGGAGTATCTGGAGATCTATCGGTTCTATGTGACCAACATCGGCTATGAGGAGCTGGATGCCGAAAGCTGCTGGCGCTTTTACAATCAACGGGCCACCGTAGAGGGCCACATCAAGGAATCGAAGTTAGGTTTTAACCTGGAGAAGCTGCCGAGCTTAAACTTCCACGGTAATGCCTTCTATGTCCAGTTAGTGCTTCTGGCTTACAATATCCTCAACTGGTTCAAGCGTTTCCTCCTGCCTGGGGAGTTCCGTTCAAAGAACATCCGTTGGCTGAGGATGAACCTGCTTTGCCTGCCAGCGCTGGTGGTCCGGAAGAAACTCCAATGGTTCATCAAGTATCCTGTAGGATACCGTTATCGAACGCTGATGGAATACATCTTCCGCCGCCTATCTGAAGGAAAACCCTATTATGTGTTCTGTTAAGGTTGTCTGACCAAACTTGAGGCATGAGCAAAGGGATTTCAGCGAGGGATAAGCACGTCCATCGTATGGTCCTAACCCTTGTTGTCTATGGTCCTGACACCATTTTCCGTCCTTTTTGGTCTTAAAAAGGTCAAATTCATGTCACCGAAGAGGGCAAATCTCGGCTGAAAATTTCGTGAAGTGGTCGTTCACTACTTAAAAGATACCCTTTTCCGAATATAGGATGAAAACTGTTACCCTAAGGTAACAGTATATTAAGCAATCGGGGTTGAGATGTCAAGACTTTTTGGAAGCTTCTGAAAAAAACTGATCTTAGCTGGTACTCTGGTGAGCGATAAGTGATGATCGGAGTTCACCCTTTAGAATTTCATCCTGGGTCGCAGATGGTACAAAATCAGCAGGATGAAATGCTGAAGCATTAACTCTCCGGCTGCGGATCTTTCAGAGGCTCTTTTCGGGCGGCTCCAAAAAATTACCTTGCCCTCCTGGACAGGTTATTGTATATTACTTCACCCTTGCCATTATTCGCCCGAATAAAGCCAGCCATTGCTTCTCATGGCTTCAGATTGAAAGTCTCCATGACCCTTTATCAGATACTCTTCACAGCCTTTCTTGTCGGGTTCTCAGGGGCAATGGCACCTGGGCCGGTCCTGAGTGTCACCATAAGTGAGACTTCCAAAAGGGGCTTTGCTGCAGGCCCCTTGGTCGTCCTTGGCCATGGGATCCTGGAATTCATACTGGTCATCGCGTTGGCCCTCGGCGCCTCCCGGTTCGTGGGCGGTGAGGGCTTTCTACAGGTCGTCTCCGTGGCAGGGGGATTTGTCCTCTTCTGGATGGGGACAGCAATGGCGGTACGGGTTATAAAGGGGACCGTCGCCTTCAGCACAGCCGGGAAGAGACAAAAAGAGAGTCCATTAGGCCCCGTATCCCTGGGAGGGATCACCAGCCTGGCCAATCCGTTCTGGTACATCTGGTGGGCGACAATAGGGCTCACATATATCTTACAATCCTTGCGATATGGAAAGGTCGGCATCTCTGTCTTCTTTGCCGGACATATCCTTTCCGATCTGGTGTGGTTCTCCCTGGTCGCATTTGTCGTCGCATTCGGGAAGCGGTTCTTAAGCGACCAGGTTTACAGGGCCTTAACGTTCGCCTGCGGCGCTTTTCTGATAGGGATGGGGATATATTTCCTCCGGCTGGGCATACGGGGAGGGTGAAGGGATTATGCTTGACAGAAAGGAATTTTATTATCCTCTGTGCTCTCTTGATAAACTCTGTGACCGCGGTGCTTATGAATTTTCCTTGACATTCTCAGGGAGAAGATGTTATATTTGGATGCTAACCAGAGGGAGGTGATATAGTGCCACGTCATAAGTCAGCCATCAAGAGGATGAAGCAGGAAAGGGTTGCCAGGGCCAGGAATTCAGCCGTCCGTTCCAGTATGAGGACGGCCATAAAGAAGGTTCGCCGGGCCCAAACAAGAGAAGATGCTCAGAAGGCCCTTCAGGTGGCTCTCTCTGTTATCGACAAAACCGCCAATAAAGGCGTCATTCATAAGAATACCGCCGCCCGCTATAAGTCAAGGTTGACCATGTATGTCAACACCTTGAAGGCCGAGTAAAACAGTAACTTGCTTGAGACGGATGTTTTCCCGGAATGCCGGACTTAAGGAGATGCCTCTGGGCGGTGTGGCGACATCTCTCCAGTGATTGTCTTACAAAACCATGTCCAGGGTACTGCCGATGGCAATCCATCAGTAGACCAAAGCCTGGCCTATATAAACAGACGAGAGGATATCCAGCGGGGGGGAGAATCTAACCCGATCGGTCCTGCAAGGGAGAAGAGAGAAGGTCCTGTATTGGTTCTTTTAACTTGGATTCGGAAAGCACCGAATGGACTTTTCTTGTGGTATATTCATCAAAACATGAACTTAACGCACCTTCGATCGGTGCGGACTTGTAAGGGCCAGATCTATCCGGCCTGCATCATCAGGCAGCATAAATGCCGCCTCTACGAATATTACATACCCTCCCGCAGATTCAGAACCTGTGGGAGGGCCCGTTGTTTTGATTCGACCCGGAGCTGGGTTTAATCGAATTCCTCTTCGAAGTCGTAGACGTTCTTGAAGTCATCTATCGAATCCTCTTCCGTCTTGCTCATCAATCCCGCATCTACCAGGTTGAAGACGATCTGACCGAAGTCCTCCGTTTTCCCGATTCCCCAGTGATTGAAGACGGTCTTTGCCAATCCTCCATATAACTTCCTGGCATACTGGCTGATCCCCTCTAAAAGCTCCCTGCCGGTTATGTGACGGCGTTCAGGAAGCGTATTGAGGGTGTATTCCAGGGCGGCGTACACAAACAGATAGGCCTCTCTCCTGTACCTCCCATTCTGTTCAGCGACGTCTTCTAATCTCTTGAGAAGATCTTCCTCCCTTCCCATCGATCTCCCTCCTTGAAGGACTTTACAACATGGCATTTCCCGGCCTCTCGGTGATGGAATCACTGAGGAGGAACGGCTTCCGGTTCCCTTTCTGCCAACATCTTCCTTTCCTCAGAGAAGATCAAAGCGTCCAACATCTTATCCTTCGCTTTATAAAACTCTTCAATGTATCTCTTCTTGACTGATGATGCCCCCGGGATATCTACGGTCAATGGATTCAAAAACCTACCGTCTTTGATAAATCGATAGTCCAGGTGGGGCCCTGTCGCTATACCGGTTCTGCCCACGTATCCTATCACCTGCCCTTGTCTCACCCTGATCCCCCTTCTGATCCCCTTAGCATAGCGAGAGAGATGGCCATAAGTGGTGTAATAACCGTTCCCATGGTTGATCTTTATGAACTTTCCAAATCCGTTCTTCCATCCTGCATAGACAACGGTGCCATCGGCAGAAGCGACCACCGGGGTTCCCACAGGGGCGGCGTAATCTATCCCCGGATGAGGGCGGTATATCTTGTAGATGGGATGGAGGCGTCGATAACTGAACCCGGAGCTGATCCTCCTGTAATTGAGAGGCGATCTGAGGAAGGCCTTTCGCAACGATCGCCCTCTCGGATCGTAATAATCCTGATGTCCTTCTGGATCGCGATAGAGGATTGCAACCAGGTCCTTATATTTGGCAGCAAGGATTCTTCCATATTTTACAAACGTTCCGTTGTTTCTGTACTCTTCGAATATTATTGTGAATTCGTCACCGTCTCGTGGATCGACCAGGAAATCTACGTTCCACTGAAAGATATCAGTGAAGGCAAGGACAAGATCGGGTTTCTCGCCTTTGTTAAGGATCGAATCCCACAGGGTGCCGGAGACACGCCCTGTGATCCAACGTACCCTCATCTCATATTGGGCCTGTTGCCTGTGTGCCTGGAACTTCCCGCCTTTTCTCTCCACAACAAGCACATCATGACTGTTCCGATGGTACTCAAATCTACTGATGGTCTTTGTGGAATCGTAGGACAGAAGGTAATATTCCCCTGGATAAGATCTCCGGAGGTTGACGATGTTCGCAGAGGCGTCCATCAGCTTCTGAATCTCCGTACCCGGGACGCCTTTTTTCCTGAGGGAAAGATAGAGCGATTCTCCGCTCTTTAATGTATCAGCGACCATATGATAAACCACTTTTTCCTTAGGTTTCTCTTCTACGCTGGGCTGACGATGGTTGAGTCTGTTCGACAGGCCCCATCCGGCCAGGCATAGGAGGGCAACTCCTGCCAGGCTAAGCTTGAGATTATCATATCTCACCGATCACCCCCTGGTCTAATTGAGTCAAAGAATGGTCTACGTAATCGAAGGACCGGTTCATTGAACCCAGATTCGAAAAACAGTGAATGCGACTTGACGGACCTGGGTTGAAGCGTTATTTCAACAGTCTATTGGAAGACCCATTTGCCTTCACCCACAATCTCTCTGTTGCGAGAGAAGACCAGTTTAAGAGATCCGGTGTCCTCTAAAAGACTCCTGCCAAAAAAGGTTACCCTTGGAAAGTACAGGTCGACAATTCGAATAATCCGGGTAATTATGATTGGTTCCTCTCGATATGGATATATGGGAGGGATCTCTCTGTGTTCGACCACCGGGTTTCCTTTCTTAATGAAGACCGGCTCATACATTACACCCTGCTCGTCCTCCAGGTAGATCGTCCACAGTTCTGGATCCGTTGAGGGTTCCGCAAACTCAGACTGCAGATCCAATCTTATCCTGAGCCACTTATCAGGGTGGTGTTTCTCTTGATACTCCTTCCTCACCTCTTCATAGGTTGAAAGGGTTGCTGTATCCCTTCTACAGGCCTCTTTAATCCAGGCATCGATCATCTCTTCACCAAAAAGGATGGCAGAGACCTGTACCAACTCGATATTGGCGGATCTAAGAAGCGGGAGCGCTTTCTGGTCCGTCTCTCTGAACAAAGGGTTTGGTACAGCAAACCAGACCATCCACCGGGCTCTTATCTCTTTAAAGGGCAGTTGGGCAACTCTATCTCTGCTCACAACCTTCACATTAGGAAGGCCAGGATAGCCTGGGACTGGGAGATGATACCCACACCCTCCAAGCAGGAGAGAGGATATGATAACTACATAGTATGGAAACCCCCACTTTAAGTATGTGCATAGGCGACATTTATGCCATCTGATGCAGATCGGATAGATCCGGTCCCTACTGGTTCGCAGCGAAGATCTGTTAGGCTCAGCCTTTCTCCTGCTGTTCAACATTCGAAGAACACCGCTCCTGAAACCAGGCTTTCGGCAGAAGGGGTACCTATATTCTTTCATACACCCTTTGTAATACCTCCTTCAGCTTTGGTACGGTTTCGTACCGGTTAATTTCTTCCGGGCGTATCCACTTAGCCTGCTTATGTTCCCAATCGATCCTGATCTTCCCTGGATCTCTTACACGGAACAGATAGGGGTGAACCACCCACTTCACCCCTATCCCTTGGTCATGAACCTCCAGAGGCCGGCCCTTTCTTATAAGCTGGACATCATCTTCGGAAAGGCCTGTCTCCTCTTCTATCTCGATAAATGCCTGTTTATCAACGGAGTCTTCCACATAGCCGCTTACACCGGCCCATTTCCCCCTGTATGTTCCCACGCTTTCGCTCCTCCGCAGGATCAGGATCCTCCCCTTGCAGAGAAGAAAGGATGTGACCACTTCTTTTTCCACCATACCAGATCCACTCAGAAGGTCGGAAAACCGGCCGCTCCGTTCGCCGGACGGTCTTAGCGGCTCAGGCTTAAGGGCGCTTCATCCTCTACTATACAAGGCAGTTAGCTCGACCCATTTTACATCTGATCTGTTTTTTTCAAGTTTTGTGATATAATATATCCCAAAAAGATATCAGAAGCAAGGATTTTTTGACGCATTTTAGGATATCCACTTGTTCCTTCTAATCTTATTGACGATCCAACCGTCTTTCTGGTTGAGGCGACAGATTTGTTGTGTCTACTTGTTATGACCTCTGTTGCTTTTTTTGCGCAATTCATATATATTGAAGACGCTATGGTGAAGGGAAATATTTCAGCAGTTTTATTAACTTTGGCCTTTGCCCTCTTCCTTTGTGGGCGATCATCAGCCGAGCCAGATTTTATATGCGGAGGGGTTTCTCAGAAGAGGGCAAAGTTAGTACCTGGAGAGGTGCTTGAGAGCAAGGGCGAGCAGAATGTCCTTGTGATCTTCGCCAGATTTGCCGGCGAGGCCCCTGCTGACTCCCTGGCTCCCGGCTGGGCTGGCGGCCTCTTCAATCCCGATCTACCCGGCAGCTTCACCCATTTTTACTTAGAGATGTCCGATGGCGCTCTGCTGATCAAAGGCTCGGTCTTGAAAAAGAGGTATGTGTCAAAACATGGGCCGGGACATTACGTCAGAGGAGCTTCTGACGGTGATGAAGGTGGATACGGAGATTTTAACAGGGAGATCCTGGAAGCGGTGGACAGGGAGGTGGACTTCAGCCTTTACGACGTGAACAACGATGGTTATGTAGATTATTTTATCTTCATAATACTCAGAAGCATACCCTCCGGTTTCATCAAAGGGCCTGCGGTGGGAATCCTGGGCCTTGGACTTGACCGTGTCTTCGTGACCAATGATAGGGGCGGGCCCCATGGTAACATCCTGATTTCAGACGGTGCGACACTCCGAGGCAGGGGTTTTTCCTATACTGTTGCGCTGATGGCGCATGAATACGGACATGCCCTTGGCCTGCCGGATCTCTACGATACAGAGATAGTGGAACGTCCTGATCTACCTCCTGAGGAAGACTCAGCCGGGATCGGCCGGTGGGGATTGATGGGGTATGGTGCGCTTGGATGGAATGACGATGACGGTCCAAATCCACTCTCTGCTTGGTCAAGGGAGAAACTTGGCTGGCTTGAGGGGGACAGGCTCCGGATTGTCTATGGATTCCAGTCAAACGTGGTCATAGGAAATGTGTGGGAGGGTGGGGCAGTATATAAGATAATCATAGGTCCGGGGGAATATTTTCTCATCGAAAACCGTGGGCCTTCAGGTTATTACGACCGACATATACCCCAGAGCGGGCTTCTGATCTGGCATGTCTACTGGTCCGGGAATAATAATGACGAGACCCTGAAAAAGGTTGACCTTGAGTGCGCCGATGGTTTATATGACGACAAGGGTTATCCAGGAGGGCGTAGGCCCGATCCGGATTCGGGCCGGGATAACCTCGACTTCTGGGCACATGATGAGAATTACAGGAAGTATCACTACGGGAACATGGGTGATGCCACCGATGTGTTTGACGGCGAGAGGTTCACCGCCTTTACGCCCGAAACAAATCCTAACAGCATCGGGTATTTTGAAACGACATTCTTCGGGATCACCAATATACAGCGTCAGGGAAAGGATATGGTTGTTGACTTCAGGTTCGACTTTCTTGCGTCTCGCATCACGCGTCCGGCAGAGTGGTCCGGGAACGTCTTCGTCAGCAAGGACATCATAATAGAGCCGGGTGCAACGCTCACCATTGACTCCGGTACCATCGTCCGCTTCGCAACAACCGATGAGCTGCAGAGTGGTGTGGACCCATCTCGGCCAGAACTCATAGTGCGGGGAGAACTTCGGATCAACAAAGGTCCATACTGGAGTCCAGTCAGATTAACTACGAGGGGAGAGGGTAGTTGGTATGGGGTTCGTCTTGAGGGGGATTCGGTAGATGTTGCAATGGAGAACTGCATCATAGAGAACGCGCGGGTCGGCGTGAGTGGAGAAAATATTACCGGAAATCTGGTGATGTCAGACGTTGTTATAAAGGGCAGCGTTTATGACGGGGTCAACCTTGGATTCCGTGAGGGTAACCTTGACCTTGTCTCGACCACGATCAGGGGTAACGGGGCAGCGGGGCTGAAAATCCGCGGGACGGTATCCGTAGGAGTCAGAGACTCTGAGATCCTTGATAATGATGGGCATGGAATCCAGGGGGAGGGATTGAAGAAGATCTATGTGTATCGTTCGGTCATCCAGGATAATAAAGGTGATGGCATAAGTCTGAGTTCCTGGAGGGCCAGGTCGAGCATTACAGGCTCGGGGATCAGCAGCAACCAGAACGGGATCGTGATAGTTGGGGAAGAGGACGGATCGTCTGGAGAACTGCTCATCAGCGACAACACCATCCTTGACAATAACGTTGGCATATTAAGCCTCTCCTCGTCGGCCAGGCTGGTAGGGAACAGGTTGAAGGGCAATCTCTATGCCCTGGAGTGCGATGGTTCAGCCGTCCCATCGCTGGACGGCCTGAACATAATTGTGGATAATGTCTGGGCGGTGTTGAATCTTACGGCAATAGAGATCTCCGCCCCGAACAACTGGTGGGGGACCTCCGATCCCGTGGTCATAGCCAGCAGGATACAGGGCCCTGTGGACTGGCAGCCCTACCTGAAGGTTGATCCTGATTCGCCTCAGATACTCTCCCTGGATCAGAACTTCCCAAATCCTTTTGGAACCGTTACCCGTATACCATTCCGGATTCCTCTGATTCCTACCGATCCTCAGCGCCTCCAGCGTGTAACGATCGTCATTTATGATGTTTTGGGCAGACGGATCAGGAGGCTCTTCGATGGGGAGGCTGAGGCAGGACCCCATGTTGTGCTCTGGGACGGGAAGGACGAGCAGGGGAGAGACGTGGCCGGCGGCCTCTATATCTGCAGGATGGAGGCAGGGAATTTCAGAAGGACGAGGCGGATGGTTCTGATAAGATAGAAGAGTATCATATGACCATAGGATGCGGTACATATGATACTATCATTAGCTCGTTGTCATATGCACAAGCCTAATATCATGTAGTTTGGGATATGATACGAACCTATGATAGCCAGTCTATCTCACATACTTCTTGTGCTTGCAGTAAAGATGAACAATGAGGCCTCCTATGGCAAATAAATATCGTGAATACTGGTATTATAAGCATGTCGATTTTAGCCTTCAGGAAAGGGAACAGACAAAGGAAGGTCCCCACCAGGTAGCTGTATATCAGGAATAACAATCCAAGAGAGCCGAAGACAACTACCATAGTTAGAGACATCAGCAACTTTTCCTGAAAATAGATGTTCGTCTGGTTTTATGGAAGGCCTCAACTACGTCGGGGCTGTCACATAGAGGATTAACAATGCGGTGATGATCCAGAGGATGATGTTGATGATGAGGAATCTGTCGGTCAGGAGCACCTTCTCGGGACGTCCGCTCAGGTTACGGCTGTGGATCAGATAGAAACTGAAGAGATGCCGTATAGGACAAAAGAAATGAGCCTGTTATGCTTCTGCGGGTATCTTTCGGCTGCGTAAGAAGGTAACCGACTCCATAGATCTGGGGATGAGAGCCTGAAGACTTAATTCTGGGGAGTTAATGCTTTAGCATTTCATCCCGCGAACGTTGGGAAAAATGTGAACTCGTCCCAAATTTAGGGAAGCAGATACCCCGCTGTCTTTCTCAGCATCTCCACCCCCTGTACCTCCCGCTCAAGAGAGGGTACCAGAGCCCGTACGTCGGGGAAGGAGGAGAAGATCTCATCAAGGTATCTCTCCTGCATCTTCACCCTGTTAAGGACAAACTCAGGCGTCCCCGGCGTGATCGATTCCTTCTCGATCACCTGATTCACAATAACCCCTCCGATGGGGATGCCGAAGTCCCTGAACCAGTTGATGAACCTCCTCACAACAGCAATAGGAAGGGCCTCTGGAAGGACCACGAAGAAGAAGGCGGTTAACCGAGCGTCTGTGAGCAGTGATCGGACACGATCGATCCTATCTCTGAAGGAAAGCAGGTACTCAAGAAGGGGATCTTCCTCTTTCCTTTTTGTGAAGGAGAGCCGCTGTCTCAGTCCCATCGCATTCTGTCTTGAACGGAGCATCTTCTCGACCCAGAGGGTGTAGACCTTTGACATGCCCAGCAACCTCCTGGCATTGGCAGTAGGAGCTGTATCGAACACATATACATCGTACCTGTTCTCGAACATCAGGTCCACCATGTTCTCAAACATGGCCGATTCCTCAAAGGCCGGGTTCATCGTGGCAGACTGGATAAAATCCTCTGTCCTGGTACCCACTATGTCAGCGAACCTCAGGAACCAGTTGATCTTCTCGGCTATCTCCTCCTTCTTCTTCTCAATCGTCTCCTTGGTATCGATCTCCAATGCGTAGAGCCCTGTCCCCTCTACAGGGGTTTCTTTCCCGAAGACGTCCTGAAGAAGCAGGGCGCTCAGGCTGTGGACGGGATTGGTGGATGCGAGCAACGTCCTCCTGCCCTGCTCAGATAGCCAGAGGGCAGTCGCACCGGCCATAACGGTCTTGCCAACCCCTCCCTTTCCGCCGAAGAACAGGTATTTTATCTCCGGATGAGATCTCAGAAAATCGGGCATGTTCTGACTGATCCTGTCTCCATCCATCATTTACACCTTTGCAGATGTCTTCTCCACAAATGGCGATTTGAAGGTCACGGCTGCTGGTTCCCTCTTCATCTATACCTCACCGAACATCTTTAAGGCAACCCTCTCTATCATCTCCAAGCCGGTGATGTCCCTCTCGAACTCAGGCACATATCCTAACACCTTTTGGCCGAAGAACCTCCTGATCTCCTCCATGGGTCCCCTCTGAGAAGATATCCTGTTCTTCAGATAACCGGGGATGTCCTCCTCCAGAAGCTCAGGTGGTATGACCCGGTTCACAATGTATCCTGTGAGGGGTACACCGAACTTCGAAAAAAGTGCAGAGGCCTTCTGGGTATCGATAATGCTTATCTTTTCGGGCGTTAAGACAAAGAAGAAGGCCGTCTTCTCCCTGTCAGTGAATATCCGTGAGGAGGCATTGATCCTCTCCTTGATATATAGAAGTTCATCCAGAATCTCATCCTCTTCGGTCACCTTTTCGCTCTTCATCTTTGCAACCACTTCCTGGTATCTCCTCATCTCCGTCCTGAGCTGGGTGATCTTATTTATCCACGCATCGTAGATGGAGCTCATGCTCAGGTAGTAGAGGGCATGGCCCAGAGGAACGAGGTCGTATATGTAGTAGTCATAACCCCCTTTGACTACGATATTGACCACCTCATCGAAGATGGCGCTCTCCTCCATTGCCGGTTCGGCAGCCGCAGCGGCAATATAGCTCTCTATCTCCTCAGGAACCTCCTCGAGGCCATATCTATCCATGATCTTCCTGCGTATCTCGTCCTGGTATTCCCTTATCCTCCTGTCGGCGTCGATCTCCTGGGCGAATAGCCCTGGCATGATCTCCTGGGGTCCCTTTCCGAATATGTCCCTCTGGAATATATCGCTCAGCGAGGCTTGGGGGTCGACCGAGAAGACAAGCACCCTGTATCCCTTCTTTGCCAACCAGTAACCGGTGGCAGCAGAGAAAGTGGTCTTCCCCAGTCCCCCCTTGCCCCCGTACATAATGTATCGCATCCGGGGATTCTCTATGAACGCCTCTCTAAGTCTTGGTCTCTCTTCCATGATCTTAAGCCAGTGTGTCTGTGAAGTCCTTCTCCCTTAGCATCCTTCTCTTCCACGTGGAGATCTGGGGTACCACATAAGGGAGCAGCCGAAGGGAATAGTACGGCGGCAGAATGGGCACGCCAAGCATATCCCCCATGGTGATGAGGATGAAGAGGTGTTCCATACTCCCCCTTGTCTTCAGAGCGAACCTTGCCGTATCATGGGCCGCCATACCATAGAGGAACTCCTTCACGATCTTACTTAGTTTGGATTTCTTCTCTTTTGCCACCTTAACCTCCCCTCTGAGGGCTTGTCTCGTTTTTATACCTAACATATGCCCTGATACCATCGTAGGCAAGGAAAAGTGCGGCGATGAACAGGACGATGCCGATGATCCCGGCGAACCAGTTGCCCACAATGACCGAACCGGACAACGCCCTGCCTGTCAGATCCACCCGGGTGATCGCCTGCTTAAGGACTTGATACGCAGTGAGCGATAGCGCCGCCAGGGTGGTGACGTACATGAATATCATGGGGTAAACGGCATAGGTCGGATTCTTCTTCTGGGAGACAAGCCAGATACTGGCGATGAACAGGGCAAGCCCGGCCATCAACTGATTGGCAGAACCGAACAGGACCCAGATATAGGTAAAAGTCCCTGTTTTGACAAGCAAAAATGCGAGTATAAGGGCGATAATGGTCCCGATGTAGGGATTTCTGAGCAAGGGCACTCTCCTTCCCACCAGCTCGTTTGTGGCGATACGCATAAACCTGATCACCAGATGCAGGATCGTGATGGCAAGCACAATTATCATCACGGGTCCATAGGCCCGGCCCCATCCGTATGGGAGGCCGAGATAGTGGAAGACGTCGCTCAGGCCTGCCCCGAAGACCGCATGCCAGGCCCCCCCTTGCACGGCGACGCTGGCAATCGTGAGGGCGATCAGGGCGAGGATCATCTCCAGAAACATGGCCCCTGCTGCCACTGGCCTGACATCAAGTTCGCTTTCTAATTGCCTTGAGGTGCCTGTTGAGGAGACGATGCTGTGCCATCCGGATATGGCACCGCAGGCTATTGTCACGAATAACATGGGCCAGATGGGAAGGCCGGCCACAACATAACTGGTGACTGCAGGGGCACGCAAGCTCGGATGGCCCACAAATATACCCAACACAGCAGCCGCCATCCCGAAGAAGATGATATAAAAGCCCAGATAGTTGATCGGCTGGACAAAGGACCATATAGGGAGGACTGAGCCGAAGAAGGAGAACGCCAGCGCAAAGACGAGCCATAAGGTCTTATTAGCAGCTGGATCACCGAGGGCAAGGGGTACCCAGTTACCGCCGACCACCGCGCCGTAGAATATTGCCAGACCGATTACCGTCACCAGCAGGAGGCTCATCCTTCCTTTGTATATGAGATGACCGACAAGGATGCCGCTGAAGGCCAGGAGGATGATGGGGAGGGGGGTTGTAGGGGTGTTCGCCATAAAGGTGGCGACTACGTTGGCAAAGGCGGCGGCTACCAAGAGGAGATAGAAATATATGAAGGTGAGGAGTATTGTCCTCGCCCTTGGTGAGATTAGCGAATAGCTGATGCCGCCGAAGGTCTTACCATCGTTCCGCATGGAGACGATCGCACTTGAATAGTCCTGTGCCCAGCCTATGAGGAAGGTCCCGAGAAGTATCCACAACAGGCCGGGCAGCCATCCCCACTTTATTGCGATTATAGGGCCTAACACAGGGGCTGCACCGGCAATTGACTTAAACTGATAACCGAAGAGAATGTTGCGGGATGTGGGCATAAAGTCCACCCCATCCGCATACATACATGCAGGTGTGGTCCTCCTGGGATCAACATGAATGACCTTCCTGTCTATGTGCTTGGCATAGACCCGAAGGCCAAGATAATAGACGATCAAACCAAGGACTATGATGAATACAGAGTTCATGGGCCCCTCCCTGGAAAATTGGGGACGGGTTCATATTTCTGCTATCGAACTCACTCCGTCCTCCGCT
>DTYK01000169.1 GCA_012961925.1 Candidatus Latescibacterota bacterium | reverse complement strand
GTTCAGCGTAGCCAACGTCTGCTACGCCCTGAGCCGAACGCCGATGGCCCTCGTGTGGGCCCGTGCTGTTCAAGCCATAGCTGCCGGATTCTACTGGCCTGTGGTATTTGCGCTGATCTCCGGATACTCCAACCATGAGAACAGTGTCTGGAACATCAGCCGGTTCTTGTTGGGATTGGGAATCGGTGGTATCGTAGGAAGCTGGTTCGGCGGTGTCGTGGCAGACCGATTTTCACCGCAGACGACCTTCTGGTTGAGCAGCGGAGTATTTGCATCGGCGGGCAGCATCTTTGCTATATGTATCCGCGAACAGGAGCCCTTCCAGAACGGACCTCGATTCCGATTCAGAAACATCTTAGAGGTGCCTCCTGGTGTACGAAGCGCAAGCCTGTTGGCGGCCGGAGCCACAGTCGTCTGGGCAGTGTTTACAGTGGGAATGCCTCTTTGGCTGCGAACTATAGGAGCGAGCTATTCATTCATTGGGGGCACCCGTGCGGTTGCCGGAGGGGTACACCTGGTTATGGTTGCCCTTACCCCTTCACTCAGTAGTCGTGTAGGCTTTTCAAAGATACTCCCGCTCTACCTCCTCCTTTGTGGACTATCTATGGTTGGAGTGAACCTTCTCCCCAGCCTTGTCATAGCAGCTTTGCTCTTTTCCCTTTTCTGGGGGAGCTTCGGAGTCGGTGCAGTGGGTTGGACCACTCTGGTCCAGAGGATGACGTCCACGGGGCAGGCGGGGGTCTCAATGGGGGTCCTACGGGGACTGATGGATTTCTTTGCCCTCGGTTACCTATTGGCCTTTGGCGTGCTGGCGAACCATTGGGGGATGCAGAGCGCCTTCCTCTTTGTGGCAGCAGTTACGATCATACTTTCGGGCGTAGCGAGAGCCTATTTGAAGTCGAGGCCGGTGGAGCCTTAGAAATTATAAACCACCTATCAGGTCAGATGACTCCCACCCTCGGAGCGAAGCGGAGAGTGTAGGTTCACCCCGAAGGGGCACGAGCGAAGCGAGTGTCTGACACTATCACTAAATATACTGAAAAGAGTCGCCCTTTAAAATGGGCTTAAGAAGGGAGGCATAATGAATATCATCCTCATCGTCTCGGATACTTTCCGGAGGGACCATCTTGGCTGTTATGGCAACAGGTGGATCTCAACCCCCAACCTTGACAGATTGGCCCGGGATTCGGTGGTCTTCGACCGGGCCTATGCCGCCTCCTTTCCCACGGTTCCCAACCGCTACGACCTCCTCACCGGGCGATATACCTATACCTACGGCTGCTGGCAACCCCTGCCGGATGACGAGGTCGTCTTGCCGGAGGTTCTGGGAAGAACTGGCTATGTGAGCATGCATATCGCTGATACCCCTCACCATCTGGAGGAGGGCTTCCACTTCGACAGAGGTTTCGACGGATGGGTTTGGATCAGGGGGCAGGAACACGAGCGTTACATGACCAACCACTTCGATGTGCAACTTCCCTGCTCCCCCCAGAAACTCAGGAATCCCGAGGGGGTGAAGAACTACCTGCGTAACACCAGGAACCGCCGCTACGAATCAGATTACTTTGTAGCCCAGACCATGACCGAGGCCATCCGCTGGCTGGAGCACAACTACAGGCACGAGAGGTTCTTCCTTTATGTGGACACGTTCGACCCCCACGAGCCCTGGGACCCACCCAGATGGTATGTGGAGCGCTATGATCCCGGATATCAGGGCGAGGAAGTGATCTATCCAAGATATGCCCCTGTGGATTATCTCAGCCCGGATGAGTTGAAGCATGTGCAGGCCCTCTACGCAGGCGAGGTAACAATGGTGGACCGCTGGGTGGGGATGCTGCTGCAGAAGATCGAGGACCTGGGCTTGTTTGACAAAACCGTGGTCATCTTCACCACGGACCACGGCTTCTACCACGGCGAACACGGACTTATGGGGAAAACCCTGATAATGGATGAATTCAAGGGATACGCCCCGCTCTACGAGGAGGTTGCCCACATCCCTCTCTTCATCCGCATGCCCAGGGGAATGGGATTTCGCTCTGAGGCCTTGGTACAGCCGCCCGATCTCATGCCTACCATATTGGAGCTTGCGGGAGCTGAAGATCCAGGCACCATGCACGGCAGATCGCTCGTGCCCTTGCTCAGAGGGGAGAAGGTGCATATCCGGGATTTCGCTGTCACCTCACCCACGCTCATTCACGGCACAGCCGGGGCACTCCGGACCACTATCACCAGCGAGGAATGGTCCTTCATCTATGCCGGTTCCGGCCAGGTCTCGGGCGAAGGCGAGACCCGAGATGTGGACGGAATCGCCATGAAGCTCAAGGCGCTGGGCCAATCCTTTGGCCACGAGCTTTACCACCTCCCCTCAGACCCCGGGCAGAAGAGAAACCTTTTCCCAGAGAGGAGGGATATCGCAGAAGGGCTTCGGGTTCGTTACACCGAGTTCTTAGAATCCTTAGGGACTAAAGAGGAATACCTCAGGTATTGGAGAGGCTTGTAGTAGATGTACGTTGCCCGATTCGTTCGGATAAGCAAGTTGCCGCTGCTCACCTCGGCCGATTACAACTGTCCCATAGGGCACGACTCCATAATGTTCCCGTGTGTTGTGGATGTCGGCAACAAGATAGCTTCGCCATTGGCCCGTTACTACCTCTACTTCGCAGCGCACAGAGGGAAGGGGATCGTACTGGCCCTAGCCGATGAGCCGACCGGTCCATGGCGTATGTATGGAAGCAACCCGGTGTATCATTTGGAGATGGCTGTCGAGTGCCAGGGGCATATAAGTTCGCCCGATGTGGTCTGGGTCCCCGAGAGAGAAAGGTTCCACCTCTACTACCACGGGCCCAATTCCTCCGACGGAAAAGAACAACACACGGGAATGGCAATAAGCTGGGACGGCCTGCTTTTTACGCCCTGGAACGCCAACCCCATCATCCCCAACGGGCCGGAGGGAAGCTGGAGTTCGGTGATGGCGGTGGAGGCGCATCCACATGTCCGGGAAGATGCCGGCAGCCTGGCCGTCAGACGGAGGCCGATCATCTACTGCATCGAGGGGGTGGACAATCCCGATATCCCACTGTTCGATATGCAACTTACGGTAAATATAG
>DTYK01000168.1 GCA_012961925.1 Candidatus Latescibacterota bacterium | reverse complement strand
TAATTGAATCCGGTCCCCCCTGCGACCATGGCCATCCATTCTACATTCATACTGTACACCCAGGGGTCTTTGGCCCCGATCACGAAGCCATAGAACCTGCCTTTTCCAGCCTTGGTAATCTTTTTGGCGTAGTCTCTCAGCTCTCCCCAAGTCTTCGGAGGCACTTCCGGGTCCAGTCCTGCCCGCTTGAACAGTGTCTTGTTATAGAAGAGCTTTGCCGTGAAGATACTGCTGAGGATGCCGTAGATATGGCCCTTCACCAAAGATATATGTTTCCGGAAGATGCCTGGCATATATCTGGCCTTAAACTCAGGAGTGATCCATTGGTCCAGTGGCGTAAGCCAACCCGCCTCCACCTGCTGAACCACGAGCGTATTTTCTGGGATCTGAAAGACATCAGGCGGCATCTCGGCATCCCAGGCGAGCTTTAGCATATCCTGGTACTGATCGGCGTGGATGACCATCTCCACATCTATGTCGGGGTGCTCCTGCTCAAACTTTTCGAAAAGCCTCTCCTTCACTTCCATATCGTGCCTGTTCCAGGTCCAGAAGACGATCTTTGTCCCGGCTACTCCCTCCGAGCCCCCTAACAGGGCGAAAACCACACCCAGAATTATAATTATCTGATTAATCCTTCTCATCTGCTTGTCTCCTTCCCAGCCCCCGAAGCAAGGCCATAAAACCGGCTGTTCACCAGGATCCGGTAGCAGAGGTTCTACCTCCCTATTTTCCTCCGCCCCTGTGTTTCTGTGCTTCCCCTGTCATGGGCACAAATCGGACGGGGATTATCGCCTTCTGCTTGATTTTCCCCCCCTCCTTTCTCAGCAGGAAGAGGGTCTGTATCCGGTCCTCTTCGCCGACAGGGATGACCATCCTCCCCCCCTCTGCTAACTGTTCCACCAGAGGCTGTGGGATGTGGTCCGGGGCGCAGGTGACGATTATCCCGTCGAAGGGGGCGTATTCAGGCCAACCCAAATAGCCATCGCCTATCCTGACCTTGACGCTCTTATAACCCAGGCGCTTAAGCCTCTCCTCCGCCGTTCGGCCCAGGCTTTCGATGATCTCGATGGTATAGACCTCCCTGGCTATCTCGGACAGCACTGCCGCATGATAGCCTGATCCTGTCCCAACCTCCAGCACTTTATCTCCTGGATTGAGCTTAAGGGACTCGGTCATCAGTGCGACGATATAAGGTTGAGAGATAGTCTGCCCTTCGCCTATGGGCAAAGGGCTGTCGGAATATGCCATATCCCGATATGCCTCCGGCACAAATTCATGCCGTGGCACCTTCGCCATAGCCTCCAGTACCCTGCTATCCTTAATCCCCCGTGCCTTTATCTGCTTATTTACCATCCAGGTCCGCGCCTTCAAGTAAGGTTCTTCCGGCCCTTTCTGTGGTTGGCACGACGGGAGGAAGAGGATGATCGGTATCAACGTGAAGAGCAATCGCATCATTTGTCATCTCCTTTTATGGAATGATATCCGACCGGTCGGACTCTTAAGGGTAAAGTCCTCTCACCCTTATCGCTTCTGCCACCCTTCCTACGGCCAGCATATAGGCGGCCCTTCTCATGCCGATCTTCTTCTGGCAGGCGAGGCAGTACACCTCGTTAAATGCCCTGGCCATTATCTCCCTTAACTTCAGATTCACCTCCCTTTCGCTCCAGAAATAGAACTGGATCCCTTGGACCCATTCGAAGTAGGAGACCACAACACCCCCGGCATTTGCTAGGATGTCAGGTATGACGAATATCCCGTTGTCCTGCAGCACTTGGTCAGCCTCAGGGGTAGTCGGGCCGTTGGCTGCCTCTGCGATCAGCCTGGCCTTTATCTTAGGAGCATTATCAACGGTGATCTGGTTCTCCATCGCTGCGGGCACGAGAACATCGCAATCCAGCGCTAGCAACTCCTGGTTAGTTATGAAATCTGCGTCGGGGAAGCCGACCACGGAATCGGTTCTCCTCTTATGTTCGTACACGGCCAAGGGGTCTAAGCCCTTGCTATTGTAAATACCACCCCGTGAGTCACTGACGGCAACGATCCTGCATCTCAGATCGTTTAGCAAACGGGCAACATTCCATCCGACATTGCCATAGCCCTGTATGGCTATGCTTGCGTCGGTTAGATCTAAGTTCAGCTCCTTGACGGCGTTCAGGATGTTGAAGGTGCAGCCCCTCGCCGTTGCTTCCAGTCTTCCCAGGGAGCCTCCAATCTCCAGCGGCTTCCCTGTAACCACCTGGGGCACCGAGTAGCCCG
>DTYK01000167.1 GCA_012961925.1 Candidatus Latescibacterota bacterium | reverse complement strand
TGACGCTGTAGAGGGAGTAGTTGCCGATGTCGTTGTACTGCCCCCTGCCGATGACGCTGTAGTGGCAGTTGGTGCCGACGTCGTTATAGCCCCACCGGAAGCCCCAAACGTCCTGGTCTTCTTGCCTGCCCTGTAAATGATCTTTCCCTCCTGAGATTCCACGAGTTCCTTATGCCACCCCTCATCCCTTTCATCTCCAAACACACAGAAACTTACCCCCCCGTCCATGGAGGGAAAGGCGATGGGAAGCTCCGCCTTCTTCGAGGCGAGGTAGTCCAGGGCGGGGTTACAATCATCCCTGATCCTAACGATCAATTCAGCGGTCTCCAGATAGACATAACTGCCCTCTCCCGCCATCGCATCTATACCTTCAGAGATAACCACACCATCGAAGGGGATGACCTCCGGTTTCTCCGGACTCAGCTTTGTAAGGAATCCGATCAAACTGATATTGCTTGCAGACGGGATGCCGTTCCTCCAGTCCCCTTCCTCGTATCCGGCAAACCCTCTGGCCGCCAATCGCATAGGGATATCCCTTAGGATATTATTAAGATACCGTCGCCAATCCATCTTCACTCCCAACCTTTCAAATTCGTACCCGCACCTTGCGATCCCTATGCTGTACACCAGGGGCAGTTCTCTCTTCACTATCTCCCCCTCTTGCTCCATGTAGCCCCAACTGAAGAGGCCATCCGGCCTTTGCTGCCGGCTCACGAATGCCGCTGCGCCCTTCGCCATCGGCAGAAGTCTTCCCTCCGCGAATACCTCCGAAAGCTCAAGGAGAAATAACGCCTTTGCTGCCTGATAGTTCGTAGCGAAGATCCTGCCTCCTGGCCTGTACGACCTCTGGATGGCCCCCTTGACCTCTCCAGCGGCCTGTACCATCCCCTCGATATAGTCGATCACCTTCAGGATGTAATCCGAATACCTTCCGTCTCCCTCCAGCTTCCCATAAAGTGCCATGGCGATGCAGGCGCAGAGATCCTGGTTGATCGTTCCACAGAAAGTCCTGCCGTTCCACCAGTGGTCAATGAACCACTCTATATTCCGTTTCGCCACATGGGTGTATCGGCTAGCATCAAAGCTGTTTCGTCTCTCCCGCCTCAGAAGCGCCGCCAGCCTTAAAAGCTCGATGTCCGGACGGGCGTTGTGGATCAGACACCCCTCCTCCGGATCTCCCTCGCCTGTACTGTTCCTGAAACACCCGTCTGCTTGGGCCAGGCTGACCAGGACCTCCGCACACTCGATCGCCCGCTCCAGCCACCGTTTGCTGCGGAACTTCTCATATAGCTCCAGAAATCCGGATAAGCCTTCACCATTGCTGCTGGTACGCAATCCTATAAAATGAAGGTTTGTTGTTGACCAGCAGGGGTGTACGATCAGACTCCCGTAGCCTGGATTCTGCCACCAGGTTTCCGCATACCCAAGTGCCTTCCCTAAAAGGGTCGTGTAATCCTCCATCTGCTCCTCCCCAGAAATCAAATCCTGAAGACCCTCACATCCTTCCCCGAAATTAACAGCTTCGAAAACTCCACTTCCTCACCTTTGATGAGATCGAAGGCTCTCTTCGGGTACTCTAAGCGTACCTCAACATCTTCCAAGCGCGTGTTTATCACATATAGAATCTTATCTTCTTCTCTATGATGGATGTAGGTTAAGACGCCTTCTACACCACTCCTTGTCCCGTTGGCCGGAATCTGTGCGAACAGTTCCTTAATATCGGAATACACCGGGACCCCATAGAGTTCCTCGCACTTCTTGCCTCTAAGATCCCTGCTGGGCATGGGTGTTGAACTCAAAAGCCTTCCCCCACTTTCCACGTAACCGCGGAGCCTGATCTGGCTCTCCTGATCCATCACCTCCTTGCCTGCATAAAGGACGGCTTTATAGCCTTTCAGACGCTCCACCGAGGTCCTCTGAAGATCCACGATATCGAAGTCGATGTCCCGTTCATGCAGTGCCCGGAAGATGTCCCAGAACTCTTTATAATCAAAGTAGCACCGCTTGCCCAGTTCCTGCTCGGTCAGGCCCTCAGGAACACAGATCCCTTTCTGCTGAGATTCCTCCAGGTAATGGGGTCTGTACCAGATCAGGGCGATCTCGGTGTGCCTGTCATACTCTAAAAGGCGGTTCTCTCTGATGATCCTGAGAGCCTTCCTAAGATAAGTATAGGCCGTTCTCTGCTCCGGATACGCCACGGTCGGAGGTGTTCCCTGCTCGTCAATAGGCGCAAAATACCAGTTGTCCCGGTTCACCAACATATAGTAGTTGAGCCCTTTAAGCCCCAGTGCCACAGCACTCAACGTCATAAAGTAGATATGTCTACTGCTGATCGCCCCGTGCTTTTCGGCGAGATGGGGCCAGATCCCAGACTGAAATTCGGGACACCAGGGCAGCTTCAACGTGGCAGCCATGGCCTTGATCGTCCTGGAGAAGAAGAGGAACTCCTCCCAGGGGATCAGATCGTGGAGGTAGATGTCGATCCCCACCAGATCCACCCTCTCCTCATAGCTCGCCCAGTCCCTTCGGGGTGCAACTGTGAAGTTCGCATAGAAAGGTACCTTCACCCCCTTTTCCCGCAAGCGCTGCCCGTACCTTTCCAGCAGAGTCCGGATCACAAAATCCCCGAACGCATACATATCAGTGTGGCCGACCCGCGGGAGATCCTCCGGTCCCTCAGGGAACGGAATCTGTTCAAAGGAGGAGAAGGTCTTTCCGTAAGCCTCATTTAAGGCCTCGATGGTACCATAGGTCGAGCTGAGAAATGCCCTGTAGAGTTCGACCTCCGGCCCGACCAGATCCTCCGCCTTGATATACCCTATCCCGCCCATTTCGTTGTCGATCTGCCAGAGGATGATCGGTCCATCGGGCCACTGAAGCGGGCAGACATCTTCACAGAGGTTACGAAAGTACTCTTCCAGCTTCTGCTCGAAGGTCGGATGGAACCGGTACCCTCCTGTTGAGACCTTGAGGTTCGGATCATTCTGGACATGGTCGGGCAGACCCATATGGCGCCACTCCGCCATAATAATCGGACCCGGCCTCAGGAGCACCCTGAGCCCTTTCTCCTTGCAGAGCCTCAGGAATCCGACCAGATCCCGGGTCGGGTAGGTCTCCCCTTTAAAGTCAAACCGTCCCTGGTCATATTCGTGAAAATTAAAGGGTACGTAAGTCGAAACGACCCTGAACCCAGCTTCCCTGATTCTATCGAGGATGTTTTGCCAGTACAGCTTGTTCACGCGCCAGTAATGAAACTCACCGGAGATCAAGGGGAGTTTCTCGTCTCCCACAACCACATAGGGAGGCCTGATCTCAATCTCCATACCGCTCTCCTTCCGCTATTATGCCAGGGCCGTGCTGATCTCCTGAATGCGATTCCTGATCCATCCCTCGGGTTGATCCGAGCAGACAGATCTTACGTCCCTGAATTAGCCCCATAGTTAGGGAAAATTTCCCGAAAAGTCAAGTAAAAAACGCAACTGATATGAAGGTTTTTCATTAAGGCGGCACCCAAGAGCATCGCTATGATGGGCCTGCAAGGGAAGATAGGATCTGGGCTGTGTATACCGATATTAATGCTTCGCTTTCGAAGAGCTAATCACTCAGCGATTGACTGGCTTTAGCCTTCTCCCCGAACTCCTTGACCTTTGCAAGCACCCTCTTGTCCCGTTTGACCTTCCTGATCAGCTCCACAAGTCTTTCAACCTGCGCCTCCACCATCTTCTTGCCCTTTTCGACGCTGGCCTTTCTTGCATCTCCCACGTATGCATCCGGGTAAGATGCGTACCAGTCGACAGAGGTCACCGCTGGTGAGACGTCGTAATCTTTCCGAGAGGTATAAAACTCCTCTGGAACCCGATCCATCTTACAAAGTTCCGGATAGAGGTAAAGAGCAAAGCTGGTCTCAACCTCACAGGCATGGCCGGTCTCGGACGTCTCCTTCAACTTCCCGATCACCTCCGGTGCGAGATAAATTGGCGGTACGTATAAGGCGTAATTCTTGCCCTTATCACAGACCTGTTGAAGGAGGACCTTCAACAGGGCATTGTTTCCGCCGTGGCCGTTAAGGAGGATGATCTTCCTGAAGCCGTTTCGAGCAACCTCGTCACAGAGGTTCTCCAGAAAACCTAACAGCAGACCTGTCTCAATGGAAATAGCGCCAGGAAGGTTTTTCATCTCCTTTGTATAGGTATAGAAAAGCGGCGGCAGGACCGCCACAGGTTCCTCCTTAGCCGCCAATAAGGCCACCTTGTGGGTTACCAGACCGTCAATCCCCATGGGCAGATGTTCACCATGCTTCTCCAGGCTACCAATGGGAATTATGCAGACCTCTTCCTTTGCCACCTGTACCAGGTCATTAGCAGTGATCTTCTCCCATTGCATGGAAGCGCTCCTTTCTCTATAAGTTATAGGTTTTATATGTGACAACACAGCGCGAACAATCATGACAATGCAAATATACAATTTTTATGACATTTTTCAACCAAAATAATCTTCTCCGGACTCTACGGGAAAAATGTTGACAGAGAGGGTCGAAATTCGTATCTTAGGCCGAACTCAGGAAACAGTATATGCCAAAAGCCTGAGACTGACCCCCAGTTCCTGTGGACGTCTATTATCGCTATCGTAAGCCAAATTACGTACTAAATCTAAGGAGGAAAGATGAAAACCTATCTTCTCCTGGATGACTGGATGCTTGATTCCTATTCCGACATCGTCCGATGTTTTGGAGAGCCTCAACCGGTCAAGCCGGTCCGTGAGGAAATAGTCCGTCCCTATAACCTTGTACCCCGATTGGTGGTAAAGTACAGATGTCAGTCCGGCGTAAGACAGATGCTGCTATTTAATATCGCCCAGGAGAGGCACGACCACAAGATCCTGATAGTGCGGAACCGAGAAATCCTCCTGGTGAATCGATTCTATCTGTCCTCATGGTGCGGGCGTAGATCCTCGGGGAGCTCGGCTGTGACAGTTCACGAGGCGGATCAGGTCGCCGATTGAGGTCATATAGAGAAACAGGTATCCAAAAAGGGGGAAAGAAGATGCATAGA
>DTYK01000166.1 GCA_012961925.1 Candidatus Latescibacterota bacterium | reverse complement strand
ATTGATGAGGATCTGGCTCCCTGTCAGGACCACAGGCCCACCCTCTCCAAGGACAGGGTGTCCATCGGAGGTTACGAGAAGACCACCCGGGCCAAGGGAGAAACTGCCGTTTCTGGTGTACCTCTCCCCCCTTGGGGTGGATATGACGAAGAAACCATCCCCTTCAATCGCAAGGTCAAGTGTACGATGGGTCTGCTGGAGCACGCCCTGACTGAAATCGGTATAAAGGGCCTCTGTTTCCCTTCTCTGCAATCCAGATAAAGCCTTCGAGAGGCCTTCTTCCACCTTCAGCAGGGCCTTCAGAAAGACCCTATCCCGCTTATAACCAGGGGTGTTTATGTTTGCCAGATTATTAGCAGAGACCTCCTGCCTGGTGATCCTTGGTAGCATACCAACAGCCGCAGTATAAAGGCCTTTTATCATCCTTTCCTCCTCTTCGCTTCTTGTGCTTAAAACGGAGATTCTTATACTTAGTAACAGCAATCTTTGTGCCAATCTCCCTTTCCAAGACGACCACAAAAAAGGGAATGGCCAGCAGTGCTTGTGCACCGTGCCATTCCCTGCCATCCGAACTCTCAATCTCGATGTCCGGCCGCATGTCAGCGGAAATATTTTCCCATTTTATAGCCTGTTTTTTCCAGCCATACCGGTCCCATCCAATGGTATTGTGATGACAAATGATGTACCTTCGCCAACCCGGCTTTTAACCTGAATCGTCCCGCCATGATCCCTCACGATCCGGCGGCAAACGGCCAACCCCAGGCCATGCCCTCCCTTCTTAGTGGTGAAGCCGGGTTCGAAGACCTTCCTCTCGAGGCCCTCCGCAATCCCTGGACCGGTGTCACTCACGGTGATCCTCACACTGTTACCTTCCCTCTGATATTCGGTCCTTGTCGTTATCCTCCCCCCCGCCATCACCTCGGCCGCATTGTTGTAGAGGTTGAACAGCACCTCCTGGATCTGGTCTCTGTCGATCTTTACCGTCGGTAACTCCTCATCCAGTTTGAGTACGAACTCCACTCCCTCAAATCTCTTTTGAGGTTGAATAAAGAGTATCAAATCCTTCACAAGGTCATTAATCTTACATTCGGCCTTCCTGTCATCCCATACACAGGCATTCATCAGGATCTTCGTCAGCCTCTTCATCCTCTCGGTCTGCTCTGAGATAATCTCGGCACTCTGGAGGGCCCGGTTGACTTCCCCTCTCTTGATGTTGAAGACGAGGAGTTCAGCACGACCTGATACCACTGCCAGGTGGTTGTTCAGTGCATGACCGATCTCTGCTGCCATCCGGTCCATCGCTGAAGATCTTGCCGAGCACATCAAGTGCCCCTGGATCTCCTTTGGCTCACTATGAGCTGTTCCCTTCTCCAGAATCTGGGTCTCTCTCATCTCTCCCACCTTTTTATGAACACAGGATTGCCACAAGCTTTTCAACCTCCTGGATCATGAACGGTTTCCTGAGATATCCATCCGCACCGAGGTCAGCCATTCCATCCGTGGTTGTAGTTACCGCATAACCGGTGAAGATGATAACCGGGAGATCACTCTCTTCCTTGATAGACCTGAGCAAGCTCAGACCGTCCATCTCCGGCATATAAAGGTCGGCCATGACCAGATCAAAATCCTGCTCGCTGAGGATCTCCAAGGCCTGCCTCCCGTTACAGGCATCTGCAGTTTCATACCCCAGATAATCGAGCACGTCCCTGAGCAGATTACGCACATCTTCTTCGTCATCTACGATGAGAACCTTTTTCTTTTCCAATTAGATCTATTCTCCTTCCCCTGTGCTCCCGTTACTCCTTCCAACCAACTCCGCAATCTCCTTCTCAAGCCTTCGCCTGGATTCAAGTGCCTTTTCTATCTCTTCTTCCAGCCTTTGGAAGTTGATCGGCTTGGCAATGAACCCGCACACCCCAAGTTCCTTTAACCTTAACAGTCGGTCCCGGTCAATGGCAGCGGACACGACGATGACCATGGGTCTACCTCCTGTCCGTTGGATGCGGCGCAGCGTCTCCTCGCCATCCATTCCGGGCATCATCAGGTCCAGCAGGATGACGTCGGGTGGATCTATATCAATGAGTTGGAGCGCCTCTTCTCCACTTTCAGCCAGGAGCACCTCATGACCGGCAGAACGGAGCTTCCGCTCAAGGATCATCCTGCAGAGTTGGACATCATCTACCACAAGGATCTTGACAGCCTTCTTGGACCCTATCCTCCCCTTTTGAGAGCTCTTTTTGCCCAAATTGACCCTCCATGTAGAAATAGCTTATAACGGAGATCCCGAAGGTGGTGAGCTGGGCGGTATACCGGTGCCGGGAGGGACTCCCTGTTCAGCCATCCCCTCCACGAGGTCTCTCCCGATCGAGCAAGGAGTTCACCACCTTCGGCAGTTCCCGGGTATCTATAGGCTTGGAGATATACCCGTCGCACCCTGCCTTCAGGGCCTTCTCTCTATCCCCGATCATGGCCTTTGCCGTGAGGGCGATTATCGGTATATCCATGGTATCCCTCCTGCCCTTCAATATCCCGGTGGCACTATAACCGCTCATCCGTGGGAGCTGTATGTCCATCAATATCAGGTCTGGCTTCTCCCGAACTGCCACCTCCACCGCCTCTTCTCCGTCAGTGGCTTCGATGATCTGGTACCCGTATTTTTGAAGAAGCACCCGTACCAGGTTCCTGTTTACCCCATTGTCCTCAACTATAAGTATTCGCCTCTGCACCTTATTCACCTACCATCTGGAAACTCTTTTTGTCCATACCTAATGCCCGATGGACTTCCCTTATAAGGTCTCTTCTGCTGAACGTCCCTTTTCTCATCAGCGACTGTATCTGTCCATTGAGCATTCCTCTGTCCTGTTCCGTGATCTCCTTCGCCGTGAGCACGATGATCGGCAGCTCTTTGAACTCCTGGTCGGTCCTCAAGGAATATACCACCTCCACACCGCTCATCTTCGGCATCAACAGGTCAAGTATCACCAGGTCGGGCTCCTCAGTGCTGACGATCCTGACGGCCTCCTTTCCATCGTAGGCCTTGAGCACTGTGAAGCCCTCCTGGGCGAGGATCGTCGAAACCAGATCCACTGCCTGGGGCTCATCGTCCACCACTAAGATCTTAGCACCACCCTTTCTCACCTTTTTCGCCAGGCTTCTCCTCCGTAGGATGGGCATCAATTCCTCTTTCTTGATGGGCTTGACCAGGTACTCCACTGCACCAAGGCTCAGTCCCAGCTCTTTGTTATCAAGCACGGATATGATCACCACCGGTATATCCTTCGTACGTAGATCTCTTTTAAGATCCTGCAGTACCGCCCATCCATCCTTGCCGGGAAGCATCACGTCCAGTGTGACCAGCACAGGTTTGAGCCTTGCTGCCTCCTCCACCACCCTGTCGCCGGTGTAGATCTGGACCGCTTCATAACCTTCCTGACCGAGATAGAAGGCCAACAGGTCGTTCGACTGGGGATCATCCTCCACCACCATGACCAGTCCTTTCCTCCGCGTTCCGGTCTCATCTGAAAGGCAGGCGGGCGGGCCCGAACTCCTCCGGACCATGGTCCCTGATCCATCTCCACGTATGGGGAGGGTAAAGGTGAAAGTACTGCCCCTTCCGTATTCGCTCTCCACCCATATCCGACCTCCATGCATCTCCACCATCTTCTTGGTTATGGTGAGCCCCAGACCTGTACCTTCATATTCACGGGTGGACGAACCATCAACCTGTCTGAAGGCGTCGAAGATTACCTCCTGTTCCTCGGGCCTGATGCCGATGCCGGTATCACTGACCGAGATAACCACAACCTCTGAACCCCCATCCTCCTCTTCAAGTCTGCACCTGATCTTGATCTTCCCTCCTTGGGGCGTGAACTTGGATGCATTGCTCAACAGGTTCAGAAGGATCTGCTTCACCTTGAACTCATCGGCGAAGATGCGACCCAACCCCTCTGACATCTCCACCGAAAGCTCCTGCCCCTTCTTGTTCACCATTGAGGAGACGGTGGTCTTTACATCCTCTAACAAGGCCGCGAGGACAAACTCCTTTGGTTCAAACTTCATCTTGCCCGATTCGATCTTTGAGAGGTCAAGTATGTCGTTGATCAACTGCAGGAGATGCTTTCCGCTGGTATGAATGTTGGTGATAAAGTCGACCTGTTCGGCGGACAGATCCCCGGCCAGACCGTCTATGAGTATCTCAGAAAACCCGATGATTGAGTTGAGAGGCGTGCGGAGTTCATGGCTCATGTTGGCAAGAAATTCTGATTTGAGCCGGTCCACCTCCTTCAGGCGAATATTGGCCTTTGCCAGCTTTTCATTCCTCTCGATGATCTCCTGCTGCAATTTTGCATTGTCGATGGCCTGGGCAGCTAAATTGGCAAAAAGCTCTAACGGGATCAGGGTCTGCTCGGTCGGCCTCCTCCCATCCCTCGGGTCGTCCACGGAGATCAACCCCATTATCTTCCCCTCTTCCCCATAAAGAGGTATGAATAGATAATCATGGGGATGCCACTGCCTCTCAGGCTGGAAGGAGAGCCTGCTCTCCAGTCCCTCGATCTCTAAGGCATCCGAACCGTAAGGGATGTAGTATGAGTTGCCGATTCGAAACCTCTCCTGAGTTATCCTCTCGATCCCATTTATGCGGGAGTCATCAGCAAGTAACGCCGCCTCCTCATCCGTGACCCCCGCAAAGGCCACCCTTCTCCTCCGGCCGGTCTCCTCATCAACCAGCGAGATGATGGCCCTGCTGAAATTGGAGTGCTCGGTAATAGAGGTCGCGATTTTGCTACAGATCCTCTCCAGGTCCTTCTCCTGTATAATAGCCCTGCTGATCTTACTAAATTCCTTCAGTTGTGAGTAGGAGACCTGGAGTTCTCTGCTTTTCTGCTCAATCTCATTGTAGGCCTTCTGTAATTCTGCTGTCCTCTCCTCTACCCTCTTCTCCAGGACCTTGTTATACTCCTCAATCTCCCTCCTTGACTGTTTCAGGTCCCTTGTCATCTGATTGAAGGCCCGGCTCAGCTCGCCCACTTCATCTCTTGTGTCAACGGTCACAATATGATCAAGATCCCCATTGGCGACCTTTCTGGCTGCCCTGGCCAGTGTCTTCACAGGTCTGGAGACCCCTTTCGAAATGGTGATAGCAAACCCGATCCCGAGGCCCAGGGATAGGAGGAGGAAAAGGCCCATCATGGTGCTTGACCTTTGAAAGATACTGTCGGTCTCACTCATGGTCTGCTCGGCCCATTCTCTGCTCTTGGCACTTATCTCCTCCACCTGCGACTCAATCTCCTCCGCCGTGCCACTGTAGACCCCCCTCAACCTCTCAATTCCAGCGTCAAGCACCACCAGCCTTGTAAATAGCCTCCAATAATCATCTATCTGTCTCCTTAATTCCGATTTCAACGTTGTCTTGATCGGCGCCCGTCCAACATCGGCCTTGAAGGTGGATATCATATCTCGTATCCTTCCGACAGAGTCCACAGAACCGTATAACTGGTAGTCTTTCTCAAGCCCCCTTATCGTGAGCAGATCTATCAGCAGGGGGCTGTAACTGATCTCCTTTACCCTCTCTTCCAGAAGACGTACCTTCCGGCTGAAGGAACCGGTCAAACCCTCACCATCATGACCCTTCTCCTTCATCTTCGCGACAACCGCAAGGAAACCCTTCCGGTATTCACGGGCAAAAGCGGCGATTAATAAGGCCTTCCTTCTATCCTCCTCTTCACCTGCCAGGGCATAAAGCCCATTGCACCCCTCCTTGATCTCCCTTACCTTTTCCTCCACCCGTTTGATATGAACCTCATCCCCTGAGAGCAGGTAATCCTTCTCACTGGCCCTGGCCTGCAATAGACTGTCCTTGATCTTCTTGGCCAGCTTCTGGCGCTTGATGTTCGTACCTATAACATCCTTCGTCTTGCCTCTCACGCTGGAGAGGCCGTAAAACCCGAATCCTCCGACGATACAGGTCAACAGGAGGATCGTTGCAAAGCCACCTAAGAGTTTTCTGAAGATAGTGAATTTCATGGCCCTTTCCGATCGATCTTAAGGGAACCGAAGTGTCTCGTGCTCATATAGCTCTTGTCTGAAAGATCCGCTGTCCACGAGATCTTACTGTCCCTGTTTCCACCATCATCGTCATCGTTTACCATCACGTTGAATCCGATGTTCACGCCCACCCCGAGAGGAACCGATACGAACACCCCCTTGGGGACCTTCATTTCAACTATATAACCCATGGAGCTCGTCTTTATTGCAGCTACGATCCCGAGCGACTCCCACAGCCCCGGAAATATGAAGAGCCTGCCCCCGAACAGACCTGTACCTTCTAACACCACCTTACCGTGTTTGTCCTTTGTACAACGTATCTGTGCGTCATTTGCGTCATAATCTGTCTGACCCTCACGCTGGTGGCGCCTGACGAGATCGCCGTCAAAATATATCTCTACCGAATCGTCATGATGTGTTCTCCCAAAGGGCTCCTCCCCCATGATCACCTTATCATCCCTGACTACCACCGCAACGTAGAAGTTATCCGGATCTGCAAAGCACCCGAAACTTGCGGACAGATCCATCTGGTTAATGGGTGGAGAGAGCCTCCGACCACCCCCATAAGTACATATGTTCTTAAGGGGCTTGGCCTCCACCCCAAGACCCTCCCAATCGGAGAGGTCGCCATTGATCACGATCGGTGCCTTCCTCTCCAGGAAGACGGCCTTGTATGTATAGGATGTGTCCGCTTCCGCGGAAAAGGAGGCAAAGAGAACGGCTATCAACACAGCGATGCTTCTCATCAGCATCCCTCACGCCAAACGTACAGATAAGATTGTCCCTTTCGCCTTTCACCATTTCTATAGAATGTATCGGCAGACCTGGTGGAAGACTTTAATCAAATTATGAACACGAGCTCAGTTTAAAACTCAGGCCCCCAAAAAATTGCCCAGGGCCATAAAGATCCTGGGCAAAGAGTGCTCTCAAACCTACAATTAACCGTGGTGTTTAGGGAGAATTAAAATCGGTGACTAAGGCACAGCCTCCCCTACCGCTCATCCTCTGAACCGGTCCCATCCATTCCCATTGCTGATCGCTCCACGTCGATCATCTTCTCGCCACCGGCCAGATACTCCACAACTACCAAAGATTTGATATTACGGAGCCTTCGAGTCAGGTTAGCGATCCTGGTGGCCTCGTTTTCTATTACCTCCAATCTTCTTCTGATGCTGGGATCTGCCTCCTTCAACGTCATCCTCAGGAACTGTGCATTGCCTGTGATAGTGGTCAGCGGATTGTTGATTCCATGGTTTAGGCTTGCTACGATCTGGGAGACCGCTTGAATCCTTTCGACCTCGATGCGCTGTTGTTGTTCAATCCTCAGTCTCTCATATGCCCTTTCAAGTTGAACACATCGCCGGCGCAGTTGGATCTCCGTAAACACCCTCTCGATTGTTGTAGCGGCCTGGACGGCGATGCCCTTCATGAATGGTAAGATTCTGGGGTCAAAAGCTCCGGGGTCCCGGTGTCCAAGGTTCAATACCCCTATCAGTTCGTCTCTAATCAGGAGCGGTATGGAAAGGAACGACCTGATGGTCCCACCCTCATCCTTCCTGTGAAGGATCGGTATGATGATCGGTCTCTTCTCTTCGGCGACCCATGCTGAGAATCCCGGCCCCAGATCAAAATGAACGGACTCGATCAGATCTACCTTAATCCCAACGCTCGCCACATCTTTCAGTCCCCCCATCCGCCTGCTCACCAGAAAGAGAGTGGCAGAATGGTAGTCAACCGCCTCCCGGATCAGTTGCAGGATGGTTTTAAAGATCCTCCTTCCGGAGGACCCGGCCACGGCACCTATCCTGCAGAGCACAGAGATCTCCCGATCCAGCACAACGTCGGGAGCCCGATCTCCCCTTTTCATCAGTACTCTCCCGTCATTAAACAACGGCGTCTATTTTATGGCGGCGATTCTTCCTTAACATTCCCTTCACTATCCTCCTCCATGCCGCGGTATCTGGTATCCTTACCCTTTTCAGTATCCCTCCGATGGGGTCGGAGTTTTGCTCCTCCACCTCACCCCTGTAGAGGCTCATTATCACCGGCGGCCCGATTGCTTCGATCCTGACCGTAATGGATTCTCCTTCCGATAGTTCGGTCTCAGATCGGGCGATGAGATTACGGCCGAGCAAGCGGATGATCCACTTCCGATCCGACAGCTTCCAGAGGACCCGACCCTGGATCACCTTTCCATTCTCCAGTTGCGAGAAGAACCTCTCCCACGCCCTACATGGCATGGGGCTGAGGTTCAGCCTTCGCTCCCTTGTCATCCTCAAGCTCCATTAGCGTAGAGACAAGTTCCACCTCACCCAACCCTATACCAAACCTCTTAGCTATCTGGAGAGCATCGCCTCCCTTTGCCAGCGATCTCCTCACCATTTCGTACCCACCAACGGCCATCGAAGCATGCTTATCAATGGTATCACACACCTTTGCCAGATCTTGGGCGACTTTTGACAGCCGTTCTACATGGTCATTGATGTTGGCAGACATGCTCAAGCAGAGCGCTGATATAGAGTCTAAGCCCTCTTCTACCACCTCTCTGGCGACTTTCTTCCACCGAGATACCAACAACCCTATGACAATTACCGGGACAAGATAGATAAGCACCATCAGGGATAGAGAAAGAGGGCTTACCTCCCTTAATAACGAAGTCAGCCCCTCCATTGTTCACCTCCTCACCGGCAACTTCACAATAAACCGTGAACCATGCCCTATAAGGCTTTCCACCTCTATGGTACCACCATGTCTCTGGATAATCCCATAACTTACCGATAGCCCGAGCCCCTTGCATCTCTCCCCGTGTGTGGTGAAGAATGGTTCGAATATCCTGGACAGGTTCTCCTCAGGTATTCCCACCCCTGTATCGACGAAATCGATCCGGAGGTAATCTCCCCATCTTTTGATTTCTATCACCAGTTCTCCTCCCTCAGGCATAGCATCCCTCGCATTAAAGATGATACTTAAGAAGGCCTGTTCAAGTTGGCCGGCGTTGCCGCTTATCGGCGGCAGGTTCTCCTCGGCGATGACGCGAAGTCTGATGTCGGCTGCCTGAAGTTGGTACTGAACAAGCGATTGAATCCGTCGTATCAACGTGCTCACATCCATGGAGGAGGTGATCGATTCAACGTCATTCTTACGGGCAAAGTCCAAGAGCGCACCAGTAATCTTTGCTATCCGCCTGGCGTTTCTTTCTACGATCTTCAGTGCCTTTATAGACCTCTCATCCTCCCTTAAATTCATTATCATCAATTGAACCGTACTCAGGATGATCTGCAGAGGGTTGTTGATCTCGTGAGCCATGCCGCTGGCAAGTTCACCGATGGCGGCTAACTTTCCTGACTGAATAAGTTGTCTTTGGGAGGCCTTCAGTCTGGTGTGAGCATCCTCTAAGCGGTTGTAGAGGCGTGAATTCTCTATTGCGATCGCAGCCTGGTTTGACAGGATCGAGACCAGCCTTATCTCCTGACGGGTGAACGCTCCCCGTGGTTTTGTGGAGTAGAGGATGAGCACTCCCAGGTCTTTCCCTTTTGCTAATAAAGGGGCAACGATAAAGTTTCTGCCATCCCTATGTTCCTCAGAGCCCTCCGTGGGTTCAACGTCGGGAAATACAACCGGGCGCCCTTCCTGCAGAACCCAGTCGATGATGCCTTCCTCCCACTGAAACCTCACCTTCTCCTCCAGTTCCTTGGGGATCGGACGTGGACTGATCAACTTGAGCCCTGCTTTTCCTTCTTCAATCAAGAAGACACCTGATACCCGATATTCTACTACCTGGCGCACCAGTTCCATCAGAGAGAGAAGGACATCATCAAGGTTTAAGGTTGAGGTTATGATCTGTGAATATCTGTGGACCTGGATCAGCTCATCGATGGAGTCCTTGAGGTCTGATTGCATCCTATTGTGCTCAGCTAAGGTTCCCTTCAGGCGACGGTTTTCCTCTTGGAGGTATTCTATCTCCTGTCGCAAACGGCGTTGGGCGTCGGTAGTTCCATTATCACAACACATCTACATATCATCCCCTTCCAAGCTCAGTAGCGAAGAAGCCAACTCTTGTATGGGCTGAAGCCCGCACTACAGACCTTCACCTTCTGATCATACTGTTGAAGACCGCTGCCTTGCTCAGTTCCTCGCGGAATCCATCTTTGAATTTGACAAATGTATCCTCCGAGATCTCCTTGCCATTGATTGAGAAAATCTCAAGGGCCTCAGGATCTAATATAGCACCTTTTGAATCGCCGCTAAAACCCACCTTTTCCGCTCTGCAGAGGACGTCAGCGAGATGGGTTAAGGCGACCAGTTCCCTGTCTTTCTTTGCCCTGGCGGGGTTGTGATGAAAATGGATCGCTTCCACCAACTGTCTGGGAAGGTTCCATTCTTCAGCAAGCCACCCTCCGACCTCGGCGTGGGTCACTCCTAAGACCGTCTTTTCGGCATCTCTGATGAACAGGTCGTCTTTTATGGCGATCTGGAGGCATTGGGAAAATTCCTCCACAAGGTACTGGCTCAGGATCAGCTTGCCCAGGTCATGGAGGAGTCCGGCCACAAACGCCTCTCCGCTCACCCTGTATCCAAGTTTTCTGGCCAGGAACCTCCCCGCCACGCCACAGCCGATGGAATGCTCCCAGAATCCCATCCTGTCGAACATCTGGCCCGATCTGCTACGGGAGAACTTCTCCAGTACTGATATGCTCAAAACCAGGTTCTTGATGGTATCGAAACCAAGGACTACCACGGCAAGGCCTATTGTCCCGATCCTCCGTGGAAACCCGTAGAAGGCCGAGTTGGCCAACTTCAACATCTTCGCTGTTAACGACTGGTCGCTTGATATTAATCGTGTTAAGTCGGCGGCGGAGGTCTTAGGGTTATCCACCATCTCCATTATCTGGACCACAACGACCGGTAGGGTCGGAAGATCGACTATATCCTCCGTGATCCTCCTTAAATTCTCCCGTTGTGAATCCGAAAGGTTCAACGTACCCTCCCTTTCTCCCCTAAGCAATCAGATCTATCTTTGAACCAAGCTGGCCGTGATTAACGGGCTTCCTGCCCTCTTTCTCCTCCCCATGCTCCTGTCCCTGACCATCTGTGGGTTCTTCACGTCTCTCCCCCCCGATCACGACCTCATCCGTCTCTGAAAGGGGGCCCTTCTCCTCTTTCCGTTTCTTCTCTCGAAGCGGTTTGCCCCCAAATTGTCGTTTCTCCATCTCGGGATGGGCCTTCCTGATCCTATAGACCCTTTCCGTGTTGAGGATTCTGGTAAGGATCTTGTCCAGTTCCACAGATTCAGCCATATCTATCACCTGCGGGCTTTTGTTTCGAGCGACCCTTCCCTTAACCACCTCTTCAATTTGAGCCTCAAGCTGAGGATGGCCTTGGTATGTAACTGGGAGACGCGGGACTCGGAGATCTGCATTACCTGGCCTATCTCTTTCAATGTGAGTTCTTCATAGTAGTAGAGCGCCACAACAAGTCTTTCCTGTTTTGGCAGCTCATTTATAGATCGGGCCAGATAATCCCTTAACTCCTCTCTCTCAAGCTTACTCAAGGCATCTTCCTTCATCCCCTGGCTGGTAACATCCACAAGCGGCTCCTTATGGCCACCCTCACCCTCGGTAAGCTCATCAAGAGAAAGCAAGGTGGTTGCTTTCACGTCTTCCATCCTCTTAGCAAGCTCTTCGGTGGTGATCCCGAGGCTTTCAGCAAGCTCCTCTTCTGTTGGGAAACGGCCAAGTTTGTTTGCCAGTGTGTCGATCACCTTTTCCATCTCCTTTGACTTTGTCCTTACTGACCTGGGCGCCCAATCCAATCTTCTCAGCTCATCCACTATTGCCCCGCGGATGCGAGAGGTGGCATAGGTCTCCAGCTTCACCCCTCTGCTCGGGTCGAAGTTGTTTACCGCCTCAATCAAACCTATGACCCCTGCATTGACCAGATCGTCGAGTTCAACCGAGTGAGGGAGAGCGATCGCAATGCGTCCGGCAATATATTTGACCAGCGGAAGATACTCAACTAACAGTTTCTCCCTCGCTTCCGGGTCGTTCAAGCGCTGATAGTATGTCCAGACCTTATCAGTGGCCATTTCTCCCTTCCCTATGGATTATCCTTCTGGCAAGATCTGCCACACACTTAGAAGCCTTGCATTCGGGAAACCCAACGACAAACGGGACCTGCCTCAAAATCGATTCAACCACCCTTCGGTCAGTCAACACATGACCCCGGTCTCGAACCTTGATCCTTAGAAACCGCTCTGCCATCTGATCAAATTTAGCCTTCAGATCCTGTGCCTGCTGAGGGGATTCAACCATGTTGATCAGCAATGAAAACCGACCGTTAGAAACTCGATCTGGCGAACCTTCGATATTTGTGAGCAGTTTAATCAACGCATACGCGTCGGCGATGGCAGTTGGTTCCGGTGTCGT
>DTYK01000165.1 GCA_012961925.1 Candidatus Latescibacterota bacterium | reverse complement strand
TTACATCCACCCCCTTCTGTCCTTTCGGTTATGAGATTATGCCTCAGAAGCTCTCTTCCCTCGAGGGAAAGGCGCCGGCCTTTACATCCTTCACATAGCTTGAGCAGGCCTCTTTTGCTATTCGGGCAAGCTCTGCATATCTCCTGACAAACTTTGGACGAAACCTCTCAAACAGTCCAAGCATATCGTGGGTGACCAGTATCTGCCCATCGCAGTAGGGACCAGCTCCGATACCCACTGTGGGAATGGTCAAGCTTTGGGACACCTTCCTGGCCAGTTGGTGGGGGATCTTTTCCAGGACAATGGAGAAAACACCGGAGTCCTCAAGTATCTTAGCATCCTTTACTAACTTCTCGGCCTCCTTTTCCTCCCTGGCCCTTACATCGTAGCCACCAAATTTGTGGATTGACTGCGGCGTTAGACCGAGATGTCCCATAACAGGTATACCGGCATCAACTATCCTTTTAATGGTTGCTGCAATCTCTTCCCCACCCTCCAGCTTGACCGCTTCCGCACCGGCCTCCTGCAGGAACCTGCCGGCATTTCTCAGGGCCTCTTCAGGGGTTACTTGGAAGGACATAAAGGGCATATCACCCACTACAAGGGCATTTTTTACCGACCTGGAGACCACCTTTGTATGGTAGAGCATCTGTTCCAAGGTCACCTCGACGGTGGTCTGGTAGCCGGCGAACACCGTTCCCAGAGAGTCACCCACAAGGATCAGGTCTATACCTATCTCGTCAAGGATCGAGGCAAAGATGTATTCATATGCTGTCAGGGCTGCTATCTTTTCGCCCCTTGCCTTCATCGCGATCAGTTCGGTTGTGGTTATCTTTTTCATGCTATTGGTGTGCCTCCCCCTGATTAGGTGCTGGACTTTATGGTGTTATGATATTATGATATAACATCTGATCCTGCTTGTCAAGGCATTTGTTAGAATCCCTTGACAGTTGCTCATTTTCTCCTTATTTTATCGTCGGTGATTAACTATGGCCTTCGATTACTTCACTATCAGGAGTCTTGTCGAGGAGTTTCGTTCACAACTGATAGGCAGGCAGATTACGGACTCCCTGAGGACGGGTGAGCATGACCTCCAACTGGTGGTCGGGGCAGATTTGGCCCTTGTGATCTCCTGCTCACCACATCTTTTCCGCATCTTTCTGGCACGGCCTTCATCCGAACCTGAGGAGGAGACAAAGGGCTGGCAGCTCAGGCGACTGCAAGGGGCATCCGTGTCGAAGGTAGAGCAGGCCGGAGCGGATCGTATCATACACATCGGTCTGGTCAAATGGGACCGGATCGGGACGGCGGAAAGCAGCCTGCTTATTGTGGAGTTGACGGGCAGAAATAGCAATGTGATCCTTATCGATGAAGACACGGGTCTTATCCTCGACTCCCTGCGCAGGGTTACCCCGGACATGAGCAGATTCAGACAGATCCTGCCAGGGATAAAGTATGTTCCGCCACCTTCTCAGGATCGGATCTGTCCAGCAGAGGATTCCTTTGACAGGTTCAAGGAAAGGCTTCGTCAGGAGGTTCAAAGTACTGTCGTGGAGGCTCTGGCCCGGACGCTTATAGGAGCCAGCGAACCGATAGCCAGAGAGATTGCCTTCCGTTCCAGGATCCCTCCCCAGACCAAGGTAGGTGAGCTTGATGATGGGATGTTGATTAATTTATGGGGTGGTGCATCATCCCTTTATAAATGGTTCGATCCCTCCGAACGGAATGCCTTCCTGATCCTGGACGACAGGAGTTTGCCGGTTGACTTTTCTTCATTAGACCTCGGCTGGGTACCGTCGGCCTCAAAAGTACGTATCAGTTCGATCAGCGCGGCGATTGAGCATCTCTTTTCTAGAAAGGCAGCCCTGGAGAGGATGACCCAGCTCAAAAGCCAACTGTCCAGGTCCCTTGACAGGACCATCTCTACCGTTCAAGGGAGGTTGGATCGCCTTAATCAGCAGCTTGATGAAGCCCGTGCAGCAGGTCGCTTTAAAGAGATAGGGGATCTTCTCATGGCAAACCTGGACTGGATCAGGAAGGGGCAGGAAGAGGCAAGGTTGCCTGACCTTTATCGTCCTGATGGCGCTCAGATAACGATTCAACTTGATCCGGAGCTCTCCCCTGTGGAAAATGCCCGGCGGTATTTCCGCAAATACCAGAAGTTGAAGAGGGCCAAGCGGGTCATAGAGCAGCGATTGGCCCAGGAGCAGGCACGATTGCAGAGGCTGATGGAATTCCAGGAGCGATTGGATATAGAGGCGGAATATGAGGCTCTCATAAAGTTGAAAGATGAGCTGATCTCGCAGGGATACCTGAGAGAACAGGTGGGCAGGCCAAAGGGCGTGGAGAAAGTAGAGGGTATAAATCCCCGGCAATATATCACCTCTGATGGATGGACGGTTCTGGTGGGGCGGAATGACAGGGAGAACGATATCCTGAGCCTGAAGGCGGCTGCTCCGGATGACCTCTGGTTTCATGCCCGGGGTTGTCCTGGGTCTCATGTAGTCCTGAGAAGGGAGGGTAGAAAGGATGCGCCGAGCAGGGTAGCGTTGGAGGAAGCGGCTGCCCTTGCGGCTTACTGGAGCAAGTCACGGGGTTCGAATACGGTCCCTGTGAGTTACACGTTGGCCAAATACGTCACCAAGCCGCGGAAGGCAAGGCCGGGGGAGGTATTAATTCGGAGGGAAAAGACCCTCTTTGTAACCCCCCGACTGATCGGGAATAGTAAGGGGTGATTCTTGGGTTCGGAAGATCGAAGGCTGAAGAAACACCATCTGAGATGATATTTTTCTGTTGACTTATGTACCTGGATTGGTTATTTTTAAAAAAGTAGCGTGGCGCATTCGTCTAGTGGCCCAGGACGCTGGCCTCTCACGCCAGTAACAGGGGTTCGATTCCCCTATGCGCCACCATATGATTTGTCCCCAAAGTATATACTCCCAAACTCGTCTAGGTGATCCAGTTGAAACGACAGATCGTCTCCATAAATGAGATCACCCCATATGTGCGCCTTGTTGGGGAGTTTGGGGGGGTTTCCGGCTTTGTGGAGAGAAACAGGATATTCTACGACCATCTGCTTTTCCATGTGCTGTCCGGCAAGGGGAGGGTGAACGTAGGAACCGACTCGTTCCACGCCGAGCCGGGAGATGTCTTCCTGATAAGACCGGGCGTAGTCTATTCAGCAAAAGCAGATAAGCATGACCCCTATGTCCGCCAATTTGTTCAGTTTGATTTCATCTATAGAGGAAATTATGACGACCTCCCCGTGGACGTTGTCTTTCCTAAAATCCCACAGTCTGAAAAAGTGCGCCCCACACCCGTGTTTGAAGAAGGTTTGAATCTACCTGTCAGGAGTGAAATGAGGGATAATCCTGCAATCAAGAGGTTGTTTTCTGGTATATTCGAGGAGATGTACCATAAGAAGCCGGCTTTCCAGTTGGCGGTCAAGGCTTTCCTCCTACAGATCATACTGCAAATTCACAGAAAAGCCCTGGGGGTCGATTCGATGGAAGGCGAAACCTTGGAAACTCTCCCCGACGTTGTGGCCGAAGGGAAGAAGTTTATAGAGAACAATTTCAGAAGGAAACTGTCCCTCAAGGAAATTGCACGAAGAGGGCATGTTTCTGCCGTATATTTCGAGAGGATATTTAAGAAAACGTTGGGTTATACTCCTATGGGGTATGTACTGAGGTTACGGATTCAATTGGCAAGAGAGTTAATCGTAAATACCAAAAAGACCATCGACTCCATCGCCAATGAGGCAGGATTTAATAACGCTTATTATTTTAGCAGGGTATTCAAGAAGATAGTGGGCGTTTGTCCCACCGAATATCGAAAACTGGTTCGTTCTGGAAATTCCTGGCTTCCCTTCTTGGCGGACGAAATGAAAGAAGGATATCCCACCGGGACAATTATTTTTGCCCAAGGAGAAAGCTCTAAATTCTAGACTGTACCTGTCTACATATGAGGCACGCTACCCTTACGTTCAGGGCATGGAAGTGCGGACGCTTGTATGACACCACGTATTTTGGTAAATAACTTTTGAACCTTTCCCCCTTCTGACTCTTCCCTCATAATCAGTGTTGCTAATCCTCCGGAATTGGCAGCATTCATCGATCTTTCTCAGCTCAACATCATTGGCATGTCCCTTACGATCTCCCCATAACATCCCCCCAAAAAACTTTTCGATACCCGCTGAAAGCAAAATTGTGCAAAAAAAGGTTGAAATTGTTTATGGACAAAGACAGTATATTGAGTACTATATTATAGTTTCGTTGCGAGAGGGTTTTTAGAGCAGGGGAGGGTCCCCCTTTTTATATAGGGGACCGCAATAGCATCAGGGGAGACTCCTTATGCTGGGTGATATTCGAACCATAGGGCAGAGCGGAGAAATTGATGCGGGATTTCTCAAAACGATTTCGTGGAGATGAAAAGGGAGTAACGCTCAGAGCAGTGTTATCGGGGGTTTTGCTTGCCGCATGGATCAACATATGGGCGCCATATTCAGAGAATATCATCCGCTCATCTCTAATAGTCTCAACCCTTTTCCCTGTTGGAGCGGTATTCCCATTCTTTGTTATCATCATCTTCAACATATTACTCAAGCGAATTAGACCAGATTCCGCTTTTTCACCAACGGAGTTATATATCATATTTATTATGGGTTTGGTGGCTACAACTATTCCTACCTTTGGTCTCACGGGTTTTCTTCTGGGTGTGATTTCAACGCCCTATTATTTTGCCTCTGCAGAAAATCAATGGGCTGAATACATTCTGAGGTATATTCCTGCTTGGCTCGCACCCGGAGATGAAAACCATGCTATGGAATGGTACTACACGGGACTACCTGAGGGGGCAAAGATTCCTTATGAGGCTTGGGCTGTGCCTTTGTTCTGGTGGCTCAGTTTTGTGGCCGTGGTCATTTTTGTCTCCTATTGTATTATTGCTATCTTAAGAAAACAATGGGTGGAAAACGAACGGCTACGCTTCCCCCTCTTGGAGGCGCCCTTGGAAATGGTTAAGGAGTCAAACAACACTTCATCAATACCAGGATTTATGCGCAACCGTCTATTTCTGTTGGGATTTGGCATTTCAGCCTTCATTATCTTTTGGAACATGGGGCATTATTTTTCCCCGATGATCCCGGTAATTCCCACCCATGGCGGATGGCTTTCCATAGGCAGAGGATTTCCGGAGATTCCTACCGCGATAAAGATTCCTGTTGTTGGCTTCTCATTTTTCGCCAGCTTAGACGTATTAGCCAGTATTTGGTTCTTCTATTTAGTCTCGGTCATTCAAGTAGGTATTTTTAATAGAATTGGTTTTAGTCTTGGCCCCAGAGATCATTGGTGTTCAGCCGTACCTTCCGTTGGTTGGCAAGCTTTTGGGGGTTTTGTCTTCTTAGTTTTGTTTGGGTTATGGAGGGCTCGTAAGCACCTGCGGGATGTGTTCCGAAAGGCGTTTAAGGCAGGCTGTGAGGTAGACGATTCGAAAGAACTTCTGTCATATAGGACAGCCGTCTGGGGGCTTATTTTTGGACTGTTGTATATTGTCGGATGGTTGCATAAGGCTGGCATGGATTATCCCGTCATTTTTCTGTTCTTATCAGTCACCTTTATCATATACGTAGGTGTGAGCAGACTAGTAGCCGAGACCGGGATGATCTACGTGAGAGCCCCGCTCACTGCTCAGAGTTTCACCCAATTTGCCCTGGGCACCTCTTCCCTTTCTGCGCCTACAATGACTGCTATTGCTTTCTCCTATGCGCTGATAGCGGATACGAAATGTTTGACTATGCCAGCGTTTGGACATGTAGGCAAGATAGCCGATGCGATAAAACAGAAGAGAAGAATTCTCCTAGCCGTGAGCATCTCTCTACTAGTCAGCATAGGAGTCTCAATATGGTACACTCTTTATTTAGGCTATACTCATGGCACTCTGAGTTACGGTAACTGGATATTCAATGGCGGGAATAGGGTTCCTTTCGATATGATGGTAGCAAAGATGAGGAACCCTTTTGGGACTGACTGGAGCAGGCTTTCCTTCTTAGGCATCGGTGGACTTGTAACCGCCGGGTTAACGTTTATGAGGTACAGATTTATTTGGTGGCCGTTTCATCCCCTCGGTTTTGTTATCGCTCCAACAGATCCGGTTAAGATGCTGTCTTTCTCCATATTTCTTGCCTGGATGGTAAAGATCGCCGTCGTAAAATTAGGTGGCATCACACTATACAGACGTGTTAAGCCGTTTTTTATAGGTTTAATACTCGGTCACTTTGTGGCAGCAGGTATCTCTTTCATTGTAGACTTAATCTGGTTTCCAGGGCGAGGGCATCCGGTTACCGGGTGGTGGGGATAAAATTATGAAGAGGGTTGAGTAACAGACCACTTGCTTGAATTTAAGAAGGGGGTAAAGTAAACTATGGAGTTAGGGCTGAAGGGCAAGGTGGCCATCGTTACAGGCGGAGGCTCCGGGATTGGTAGGAGCACGGCGTTGCTTTTTAGTCAAGAAGGGGCTAAGGTCATCGTTGGAGATATA
>DTYK01000164.1 GCA_012961925.1 Candidatus Latescibacterota bacterium | reverse complement strand
CGGCGGCCACTTCTCCCCATCAATCATGAACATATCGTCCCCCTCACCCCACCAGCCTCCGTAGAGGTTGTGAACGCTCAGCACCGTGCCCACGTAATGTCCCCTGCCCTCCACCTCCAGGATGAGGTAATTGTCCTGATCCGATAAATTGACCTCTGGGTCGTTAGGATCGCTCAGGTGCTTCGGAGGAGGGCAGGGATTCTCCCTTCTCCACAGGGCGTGAAATCGGGCCATATCCTGGGGTGGCTTTTCCAATTGATCGTAATCGATATAGAAGTAGAATGAACTAATGGGTACATCACACTCGTTTTCCACCTCGATCCTGGCTCCTTCGGCAAAAGGCATGGGGAAATAGCAATTCATGGCTGCATTGCGGTCATTTCCCACGTTGGCGGACATGTTAAGCACAATGCAGGAGTAGGAGCTGACCTTGGCATGTCCCACGCCGAAGAAATCCCCTAAAGGCGTCTCCACGCTGGGCCTGTCCATCCCATCCCAATACATACGGAGCACGGCCTTCCGCAGGTAAAGGGGATCCTCACAGGAAACGGTGAACCAGATGTGGCGGATGATCCCCGGCCCGTTGATCTTAGCCAGGTCCACCCTCGCTTCCGGCTCGATCGTCCAGCAGTCCCGATTTCGTCCGGTTCGATCCCAGCTGGAGATGCGCCTGGTGTGCCCCTCACGGAACCTGGGTAAATCCTCCAAAAACGTCATAGCCTCGCCTCCTTTATTTGTCTTAACTTCCAATGATGCCCAGCCGTCGAGGGCAAAAGCCCTCTCCCATAATTCTACAAACTCTATGGAGGGAAACACCTTCCGAGTTCGGCCGATCCGGGCGGAGATGATCAGCCGATTAAGCCGACAGCTTAACGGCTCGTCCCTTTGCCAGGATTTTCCCTACAAGCCCTCCCTCGGCACAGAAGTCCCTTATGTCCTGCCCAGCCAGGACCATCGGCAGGGTCCAGATGACCATGTTGCTGTAATAGTCGTCGCCCCAGATCGGCCGGCCGTCGTCCGAGGCAATGAGGCACCTCTGGTTCCAGGGCGTGCGGTGAGCCTCGTAGATAGCCTCCATCAGTCTGCGGCCGATCTCCAGACCGACCTCCCTTCGACCCCTGAGGATGAAGGTCATGGCCGCACAGAGGCTCTCCCCGACGAAGATCTGACGGGCGTGGTCGTTCTCGGTCCCGGAGCCGCAGGTGTCTGGCGTGCCGTCGGGCCGAATACCGTTCACCAGGCCGTAACGGGTAGCAGGGAAGTTCAGGCGCTCGATGCTCTCCAGGGTCTTTTGAACTTTATCAGGAGGGAGGACCCCCTTAACGCCCACAATCCCGGTGCACCACTCCGCCATCAATTGGTTTCCCAGGCAGGTCTCGCTTGTCCGCCCTTTCTCCGGATCGTTATAAAGCCTGTAGTAACGGCTGTTCCAGAGCTTCTCATCGTAGGAGTTAAGACCCCTTTCGAGACATGCTTCCAGCTCCTCTGCATAGGCCTCATCCCTCAATTCCCGGGCGATAGCAATAGTGCACCTCAAAGTGGCCAGCCACGTCCCGGCCACGTAAGCGGAGGTGCCGAACCACGGCCAGATGTCATAGAACTGGTTGGCAGGCCAAAGCTCCCCTGGAAGGGCATGGCTGTGGTCATTGACCAGGCCATCGCTGTCGTAATCCAGGCTCCGCAGGTAGTGGATCGCATCCTTGACCGAAGGGTAGTATTCCTCCAAGAACGCCCGATCCCCGGTCCGCAGGTAATAGCGGTAGATCATCTGTACGTACTGGGCGGAGTTAAGTGGGTGCTGGCAGTGGTAGCGGGGGTCCCGCATCCCGGTGGGCCGGCCGAAGCAGAAGGGGACCTCTCCGTCCCGAAGCTGGAAGTGCCGGAAGGCGTGTAAGGTCGTGCGCTCGAGTTCAGGGAAGAAGAAAAGGGTCGGGAAGTGGCCGTGCATGCGGCAGACCATTGTTTCTGTGATGGGGCAGCCGGTGAAGCTCTCGTTGTGGGTGAAAAATCCTTCTGGTAGGTACCAGTTGTCCGGCCGTTCGCTGACCACCCAGAGCGTATTTTTAGCCATGCTGTAAAGCCCGTTTATCAGGGCGTTCTTTAGCCACCCCGGCAAGTCTTCAGCAAATATAGCCTCCTGCCAGGCGAGAGTCCTGCTCTGAAGCTCTTCCCATCCGTCCGCCACCAGCTTGACTACATCTTCTGGGCCATCGAAACGGAGCTTGTAGGCATGCGTGTGGGGTTCCCCGCTGCTATCGTGAAAATGGGGATAGTACCAGCTCAGGATGAACCTTATGCGCCTTGATTCTCCCTGCTTGAGCGCATATCGAACCGCAACTGTCGCTCCGGGGCCATTGGCCGGGATCTCGCCCCTGGCCATCCCCTTCCACGCCCCCGGGTTGCCGAGGTACCCACCCTTCAGGACCTCGCCCGGCCCTAAAACCACTAACGCATAGCCTGCACTGAGCTTCTGACGGACGACCACTCCGGGCCAGGGATCGCTTATGGCCTCATGGCCGAACGACTCCCCCGGCTCACACTTCGGACCGGGAAAGCTGAGGGCCACCCAGCCCGAAAGCTCCCAGGCGCCGATATTGGCCAGCTCGAGCTCGAAAAGGGCCACCGGAGTATTGGAGATCTGGGCGTCGCCGGGGATGAAGGGCGTAAAGGCCCGCAGGCCTATCCGGATCGGAAGGTCCAGGCAGTACTCCAGATCGGCCACGGGGAAGTGGCCCCAGTAGAGGATGCCCTCCGCGCCCCTCAAGCCCTCCGGCGGACCCAGGCATAAAAGCCTTACCTCCTCCCCCGCCGAGACCGCCAGAAAGGGGATATTGAGGGTAAGAGGAGGACAGAAGTCGTTGAAGATCGAGCACCGGCCCAGCTTGCCGTCACTGCGAAGCTCCAAATAGCCTGTCCCCAGGCCGCCCAAGGGCACGCCGCCCTCGACCGTGCCCCCTTCATAGACGATCCCCACTACCGGCCGCTTAAAGCCGCAGGAGGAAAAGGAAGAGGGCACTCCGATCCGGCTGTCGAACTCGAACGGCCAGGCATCGGGCCTCTTGCCTCCCAATGCATTCCCCGGGTTCATGGTCACCCCCTCGTCGAGATGGGATACAAGTTCCATCATCGTAATCGGGATTTAGGGTATCGCCTAAAAGGAATTTGTTTGAGAATGTTTTGTGACTGGTGATTGGCAATCACCCGCCAACCTCCTGAAATTCTCCTCGATCAGACGAACGTTGGCTTCCGGGTCGTCGTAGATAGCACCTGACTCGTAGTATCCGATATTCTCCAAGGCCTGCCATATGGTCGACCAATTGATGACCCCTCTGCTGGGCAGCCAGTGCCTGATGCCGGACCTTCTCATCCGGAGAGGAGAGCAATTCGTGCCCGGCAGGGGCGTGCAACGACCACAGCCGCAGCCGTGAGTCCCGGAAAAAGCGAGCAAACCAGTCGAGCCACTCCATCTCTTCTGTCGGCGGCCCCATCTCTAAGGCCGGAAGTCAAAGCCTTTGTCGAAGTTGATGATACTGTTTAGAGATACACCGAGACGCATATTTCACCGCCTGGGAAGCCAAAGAGAACTTTTATCCCCGCCACAGACCCTTATCAGCCTAACGGCCGCTTGTGTCGTTTTGCTCATCCTCAGGCCCCGTAGGGTGTGAAACTACCCACGGGGCAGGGCTGTAAATCTCTATCCCCTTTTCGTAAAAAGCTGCAGCCTCCACAAATTCGTCCGGATATCTCTCCGGTATATCTTCGAAAGTGGGAAATCGGGTGTGTCCCCGTGAGAGTAGAGTGGACTTTGGGATCAACCGGCGTATTCCCCTGGATGTCTAACCCTATTAGTGTGCACGTGGAAGTCAAGTTTCAAATCCATAAGAGCCTCTTTTATGTCTAAATTTCAACTGCGTGGTCCCCGGCCCAAGTCAGGCGCAGGGGATAGGAGCCATAATCGTGGAATGTTTCTAAGATGGCAACGATGTTCTCCCATGGCTGATCAGGGGCGAGTTCACAGCATGCTATGAACCCGCCGTCGAACGTGCTAAGGGCAGCGATCATGTCCTTGGCATGTGCCCTGACATCCTCAGGAGTGCCGTACCTGAGGGTGAATTGCACGTCTGGCATTGCTTGGAAACAGACTCTTCCTCCTAACCGCTCCTGCAGCGCACTCAGCCCGTTCACGGTCAGATCCACCCAGAACTGCTGGGCTCCGGCCTCCACGAGGTCCGGCAGGATATCTATGGTACACCCATCCGAATGGAAGAACACATGCCTCCCCGCCTCCCTAACCCGGGCAAAGAGGGTCCTGTACGCAGGAAGGAATAGTTCCCTCCAGACCGACGGACGGATAAGAAGCGAATGCTGGCTACCCCAGTCGTCCGCGAACTCGAGGCTATCAGGATCGAGCTCTAACAGTCTCTCGGTCAACTTTAAGTTAAAACCGACGATTCGATCGCGCAGGGTAAGGAGTTCAGGAGCGCCCTTCGCTATGTCCGTCATTAGGTTTTCGAACCCTCGAAGGGCTATCATCCTCTGAAATACAGTGCCCACGCCGAGGGCCAAATACTTATCTCCCCTTCGCTGCGCCAATCGCCTCTGTCCTCTCAGGTCCATACGCTCGGGGTCGGGCCACTGATAGGTCTTTAAGGCTTTCCAGTCGCTCAGGGGATGCACAGTGACCTGGCCACCAAAGCCCGGGCGCGGTACCGTCCAGACGCATCCCCATTGGTCCGTGAACTGGCCTGTCCGGAATGCTGACCCATCCGGGCGGACACCTTCATCCCCGGCAAAATCGCTCGGGAAGCGCCTGAGGAGCTTTTTAACTCTATCACCGTACCGGTCGAACACCGCAGGGAGGAAGGCATGGCGATGGGGGATGCGGTCGGGCCCGGAGAACTCTATGGCGGCGATCACCCGTTCACGGCTGGTCATCCCGCTAACCTCCTGCTCGAAGCAAATGGATAATTTTCTAAGACTTGCGAGAGACACTCTCTAAGGACATCAGCTCTCTTCTCAGGGCAAGCTCTAACTTAGCAGCTAAATCCCTGTTCTCCTCCAGCACGTTATCCTTCTCCGGCTGCTTTCCCTTACGCCACTTTTCAGGGATAGGAGGCATATAGTTTCTGTCAATTCTATAAAGTTCCAGCCCTCTCTTCTCCTGCTCCTCTATGATCCCATATCCAAATGTGTACGGGGCTTTCTCCATAGACCATAGGTAAAAGCTATGGTCTTCATCTCTTATGCTCCAAGACCTTTGATAGTGGCCTGCTATAGCATGATCTCTGATCTTCTCAATCTCCTCCTCGATCAGGGGCTTAAGGCTTAAACCCTGAACAACTTCTGGATAAACTTCCAAGTCGGGTCTTGGCGATATCGCCTTTTCAGTTATTCTAAGGAAGTCTAATATCGTGGGAAAGATATCAGTTGTCTGGACAAAGGTCCTTACTCTTCTTCCCCTTCCAACTCCCCTTGGGTGGTATATCGCTAAGACTATTCTGGACAGCTCCTCATATGGCCAGGGCCTCACCTTGCGTATTATTCCGTGTTCTCCAAGAGGCTCTCCATGATCACTCAGCAGTATAATCAAGGTGTTCTCCCATAGGCCCAGCTCTTTCATTTCATCTAAAAACCACCCTATCCACCTATCAACAAAGGTAACCTCGCCTGCATATTGGGCCCTTATATGTCTTATCTCCTCTTGGGTAAAGTTCTCGATGAGTCCTCCCCTATCACCATAGATGGATGGGTTGATTATCGGAGGGCCATCATAGTCCTTTACCTCGTAAAGCTTATAGTAACGTTCTGGAGGATCCCACGGCTCGTGGGGATCAAAAGCATCTAACCAAAGAAATAGTCTATCACTTTTACCTTTTTCGGTCATCTCCTTGAGCCACTTAACCCCAGCCTCGACCACCTGCGCGATGAAGTAGTGATCTTCTTCCCTCCACCACGACCTGTTCTTCAGGTACTGAACAAAATCTCCTTTATCTTTCTCAGTCAAATAGTTCTTCTTGCTCCACCCAGACAGATCCATGCGTAAGCTGGGGTCCACAATATAGGGATCTGTTAGCTGCCCCCTGATGAACCGGACATAGTCAAAACCTCTTTCATAGGCCATTCGAGGCCAATACATGGGGGTTGTATCTGTTATTAAAGCCGTATTGTATCCTCTGCTCCGCAGAACTTCTGCTAAAGTCACATCTTCAGGCTCCAGGTGCTGCCATCCCCTCCACATCAAAGTATACTTGCCAGTGAACAAGGCCGTCCTGACAGGTAAGGTTGGCATCCCTTCCGCATATGCTCTTTCGAAGATTGTCGATTCCTTAGCAAACCTGTCCAGGTTAGGAGTTTTAATCCACCGATTTCCATAAAACCCCAAATGATCTGGCCTAAGACTATCCGACATTATTACAATCGTATTCATGTTACATCACCTCCTTAAATCTCCACCTCCATCCCATCGTAGGCAACTATAATCCCCCAGGGATTCAGCTTCTCCTCAAGCTCGTGGTGCAAAAGGCCTCCGCCGTGGGAGAAATGGAACTCATTACAAAAATCTCCATATAATGAAAGGACTAAGGCTTTGAATGTGACCTCCAGGCGCTCATAAGATTTGCATTTTGCATTGAGCCATGGCGTCTGGTATGTGGCTTTGTTCCTCTGGCGGTAGGCCTCCACAAGCAATTTCTGGATGGAGATCTGGCGGCAATCGCCTCAGGAAGCGGTCCAACCGAAATAGGATGGAGGCCCTGGGCATCCACAAGGGCCGGGATATCCACAATGGCATCCTCCGGCAGATTAGATACAGCATGGCCTTCATTAGGGATATTCACTGAGAGTTCCCTCTTATTACGGTCGAATTCAATGTGGAAGGCAGCCCCAGGCCCTCCGTTCTCCCCAGGTCGGCGATGGCGCCTCGTCCAAAGCTTGCGCTCCCCGCCCCAATAAGGACAACCTTGACTCCTCCTTGAGAAGACATAACCGTTCACCTCCTTGAATTATCCTGAGGAAAGATAAAAGAGGCAAGTGTATGGTTTACTTCTATCTTGGAATCGGGTAGTTGCACACCTCACGCCAGGCCTCGATCATTGCCCGTACATTCTCCCAGGGCGTGTTGGGGAACAGGGCATCGACCGGTGAGAGTATAAAACCGCCACCAGGCCCTAAGGTTCGCACCGCTGTGTGCACTGCCTCTCGAATCTCCTTGGGCGATCCCCTCTCTAAGGTGATGCTGCTGTTTAGTCCCCCAGCGAGGGCAAATCGCCCTCTGAGTCGTTCCTTCAATACCGTCAGGTCCACATCGTCCTGTACCGGGTCAACATAGTACAGTAGATCAATATCAGCCTCGCAAAGCTCCTCCAGCATGGTCATAACCCCGGTTGTCAAAACATAGGCGAAGAGGGCTCCTGCCTGATGCACTATGGCCACAAGATCCTTCAGGTGGGGTAGGACGAAGCGGCGGAAAAGTCTCGGCGACCAGAAGTCCGTGGAGCTGTACCAGCCCCGCTGCACCACCATGTCCACGCCGTCGGTATCCAGCAGGATCTCGGTCCGCCTCCGGTCGAAGTTGTATATTACGTCCACAAGTTCCTGAAAGGAGTCGGGGTCATCCATAGCCCACATAATGGCGTTCTCCACTCCGCACAGCCATATTATCCCATCCATCCCGAAGACGCTCCATCCCTGGACCATGATCCCTTTTTCATCCGCAAACTTTTTGATCTGGGCCATCCTCTCCCTGAACTCCGCAAGTTGCTCTGAACTCGGGTCCTGAAGGAGGTACCGGAGCTTAGAGATGTCCTCGGGATCCGAAACCGCATGCTCTACGCCCCTGGAGATGTTGAAGTCCTCGAAGATCCGGGGATGAGGTGGCTGGACCACCCATCCCGGACCCTGGCTCTCCTCTGTCTTCCTGACTACATGCCTCAGCACCCCAGCTGGAGTGTGGTACTCCCTACAAAGGATGGTGTATGGCTCTTTTTTCGATGGGGGCTCCTGCCAGTCTTTAATTTTGACATCAGGATGGATGCTCCAAGGCACGGACACCTCCAGGACATCGTCCAGCCCGATGCTCAGCCAGCGCTCGACACGCTTGAAATCCCGCTTCAAGTCCCAGGGCTCGGGGAGCGTGTGGATGTGCTCCAGACGCATGGTGTACCAGTGGACTATCTCCCTGCCTTTCTCCTTCCAGCGAAGGTACTCCGGGGCTGTGAACCCAAAGACCCAGCAGTAAAGGGGCACACGATCCGGCTCTTCGCCTTTTATGGTTGTAAGCATGCGCTCCTTCGAGGTCATATTCTCCTCCTACTTATGCGGGAGAGCCCTTCCGGGCTCGATATCACTGCTCCCCAGATCTCTCTTGTGGGAGAGCCCTTCCGGGCTCGATAA
>DTYK01000163.1 GCA_012961925.1 Candidatus Latescibacterota bacterium | reverse complement strand
GCAGTGAAAATATGAAAATAATTTTGTTCAGGGCCTTATTAGCGATAATACTCCTGTCCACAATAGTCATCGTCCTCTTTTCCTCAAAAGTAACTGTGCCTGTGATCTTCTCCCCACTTTGTTGTACCAACATGAACTCCATCATGCCACCACCCCCGCCTGTCCACCAGGAACCTCCATTCGGAGTATAAGTTCCCTGATAATATCCAGTTAAGGGAGGGGCTGTTACCTCTGTCCCTTTATCATCTCCGCACCAAAAGCCACAACACCAATCATGCCTAACATCAGCCAAACTACAAACTTTTTCATCGGAACCTCCTTTCTGGCCTAGAAAAACACTGCTTGGGAACGCAAACTCAACTCTTTCTCGTTTAGGACGTCTGTATCCTTCCGTGAGATTCCGTGGTAAAGGGGTTCAATTCAAAACTGCCGAATGAACCTCAAATCGTTCTCGTAGAACAGCCGGATGTCATTGATCCCGTACTTCAGCATCGCGATCCGCTCGACCCCCATCCCGAACGCATATCCCGAGAACTCCTCCGGATCGTATCCCACGTACCGAAACACCTCCGGATCCACCATCCCCGAACCCGCGATCTCCAACCATCCCGTATTCTTACACACCCGGCATCCCTTTCCTCCACACGCCACACACGAAAACGCATACTCCGCGCTCGGCTCCGTGAACGGGAAGAAATCCGGCCGGAACCGCACCTGCACCTCTGGCCCGAACATCTGCCGTGCGAAACAGGAGAGCACCCCCTTCAAATCCGCAAAGCTCACCCCCCGATCCACGTATAACCCTTCCACCTGATGAAACACCGGGGAATGCGTCGCATCCGGCGTATCGTTCCGATAACACCGCCCCGGCGAGATCACCCGCACCGGCGGCGAAGTGCGCTCCATCGTCCTCACCTGCACCGGAGACGTTTGCGTCCTGAGCAGCACCCCCTCCCTCACATAGAACGTAGCCTGTTCGTCCCGTGCCGGATGATCCGCAGGCATATTCAATGCAACGAAATTATAGTACTCCAACTCCACCTCCGGCCCCTCGACCACCGCAAACCCCATCCCGGCGAAGATCTCCACGATCTCCTCCATCACCAGCGTCAGTGGATGCCGTCTCCCCAACTCGGATCGGTCCGTTTCCACACGACCGGTGGGATGATAGTGCACCTGCAACACGAAATCCGAACCATTTGTCAACAACAAATTGCACCGATGGCAGACGGAGTCGAGAAAATCCGAAGGATCTAAGGATCTATTGATAAAATCGTAGACAGACATTGTCCACAGGGTGTAGTCCTTCTTTACCTATCATGCCTGAGGGGAATATGGATGTTCGTCCAGCCCTCATCCACCCTTCGCCTTGCCGTTACACCCGAAGCTACCGAATGGGCAAGCTCGACAACCCTCTTGGTCAAGGCAATGTTCTCCTCTAACGGCAGCCTTGAACCGTCGATCATGACTGAGGTGAAGCCGTGCCTCAGTGCCAGCAGGATGTCGGCCATGCTGGTACCATGGTCTAAATGTATAGCTACAGGGACTCCAACCCGGCGGAGGGCGGCCTCCGCCATGGCCTGGAAAAAGTCGGCACCCATGTAGCGCAGCCCCTTCGGTGAGGCCTGGAGGATGACAGGGGCCGACTCCTCATCAGCCGTCTCCACAATGGCCTTGATAAGCTCCATAAAGTAAGAATCAAACCCACCCACTGCATACCCGCCATGCTCTGCGTCCATCAGTATCTGATGGACTGTTACCGGATTGTTGACCATAATCCCTCCAGCTCCAGCCTCGCTTCATAATGCGAGATCTTAAAATTTGTGTCAAGTTATCTCTTATGTTCGATTATCTAACTGGTGCTGCCCACCTTTTCCAATCGTTCCAGCACCTCGGATAATACGATGCCGGACTTGTAGAAGATCACCTCACCGGCGAAATCCTCCTTGGCGCAGTTGAGTGCGGCATTGACCGCCAGGATAATGTCCGAACGTCCTGCCCTTTTGATCTTTTCCATTTTTCGTGTAAGGTACTCCGGCGTCCAGAAGCCGATGATCTCCAGAGCTGCCTGCCTTCCGTCGGGACGTCGAAATACAAAATCCGGGATGAACACGGTATCCCCGAGGTCGATTAACTCAGCCTCCCGTTCTATCAGCCATCCTCGTGGAGTTCGCTGAAATTTCCTATAAAAGGTCTCCTCCACCCTGCTGTCGAAGGGTTGCTCACGATGATAATGGGAGGTGAGTCCGCAGTTCTCATTTAGGGAGAAGATCTTTTCACCCTGTTGGGTATGGATCTGAGCCGTCATCCGCCATCTGCGGGCAAGGAGCAAGCCGGGAAGGAACATAGCCATACGTACCCCGTATTTCTGGGTGTGGCGGAACAGAGAGGCTGGGCCATCGAGAGTCACCTGATAACCAGCTCTCTCTGATCTTTCAATGTAATGGATAAGCCTTGAGAGCTTGATATATTTGAAGACCACCTTATAGTCTCCGAAGAGCTGGATCGTCATCCGGCTGGCGTGGTAGAGCAAGGCCTGAGCCAAGGCCAGGTTATAGCGTCGAAGAAGTCCCTCAGGCTCAACAGGTTCCATCTCTATCAGAATCTGATTCTCGGGTAGATCACCGTAAAGAGAGCCATCTATCTCCTCCGGAGGAACCCCTATCTCCCTGGCTATCTCGACAAGGGCCAGCCTCCTGTTCTCCTGATGGAGTAGATCGGACTTCGTAATAATGGGATAGAACCGCTGGGCCATGGAAAAGACCTGACGCCGTAGCTGGGTATAATCCCTCTGAGCTGCCGGCTGGAAGGTGGCCCTCTCTTCCAGAAGCTTCGCCAGGCCCCGGTACACCTTGTAGTTGGTGCAATCCGACTCATAGCGCTCAAGGGCCCTTTCTAACTCTCCCCTGGTACGGCCGACATGCTCCTGATAGATCTCTATGAGCTGCTGACATGCTTCAAGGTATCTTCCACCCTCGCGTCGGGTGATGTACCTGGGTGAGATCGTGTTACCATCCACCCTGACCCTCAGCAGATCAGACGTAAGCATCGTCCCTCCTACGCCGGTATGAGATACCCACCTCGTCGGTCCCCTGGATGACCACCTCATAAAGCATGGCTTTCTTACCGCTCTTCTTCCGCAGGATCCTCCCCAGACGCTGCAGATACTCCCGGGGGCTGGCATTTCCGCTCAGGATGATGGCTACATTCGCCTCTGGTACGTCAACCCCTTCATTCAATACCTTGGAGGTTACGATCATGCGATAGGTGCCCTCCCTGAATCGGTCCAGGATCTCTTTGCGCTCCACCGTCCTTGTATGATGCGTTATGGCCGGAATAAGGTGGCGTTGAGAGATTCGATAGACCAGATCGTTGTTCTCGGTGAAGATAATAACCCGCTCCTTATGATGCCGTTTTAGGAGGGATTCCAGCAGATCCAGTTTCCGCTCAGACCCCCAGATGATTCGCCGCAACTGAGTTCGGGCAACCATGGCCCGTCGGGCGTGACGGTCATACGCACTCTCCTTGATAAACCTCTCCCAGCGCGAGCCATAGTAACGTACCCCACTCTCCCTCACATACACCTCATAGACCTCCTTCTCAGCCTGGTACTCATTTCGCTCCTGAGGGGCCAATTCCACACTGAGGCGATGGATCTCATAGTCGGACAGGTGTTCGCCCTTAAGGTCGTCGATGGTCTTACGATAGACAACTCTTCCGATGAGCGGATCAAGCATCCGCTGGCGGTTATCAAGCCTGCGGTATGTGGCCGTCAGGCCAAGACGATAAGGGGCTATGCTCATCTGAGGGATGTGGGAATTTTTTGGGGAGGGTAGATGGTGTACCTCGTCGAAGACCAGGAGGGCGAAGCAGTCACCATAGCGATCTATGTAAAGATAGGCACTGTCGTACGTAGCCACTGTGATTGGAGCCACCTGGTGATAACCGCCGCCAAGGATCCCGACCTCCGTCCCAAAGGAATCGGTGAGCAGATCGTACCACTGGTTCATCAGATCTATGGTTGGCAGAACTATGAGGGTGCTCTGATTGACCATCTCTATGGCCTTTAAAGCAACATAGCTCTTGCCAGAGCCAGTGGGCAGCACCACACTTCCCCGACTGCCGGCGCTTTCCCAGGCGTCCAGGGCCTCTTTCTGATAAAAGTGGAGTTCGAAGTTCATCCTCGGCCGAAGATCCAGCCGAGTGAACGAGACAGCTTCGTCTCTGACCTTGACATCCCTTTTGTTAAAAAAGGCGAGGATTTGTGGATAGTAAAGGGCCATGGCCCGCCATATCCGCTGCCTGTGATCCCAGCGGAAGTAAGGCGGTGCATCCTTGGCATCCCAATCCTCAAGGATCAAGGTGCCTTCATGAAAGCGGATGACTGGCATGGATCGATGCTTAACCTTCATTTTTTCGCTCATTCAGCGTAATATGTTCGCTAAAATCCTGACTGGGGTCAACCAGCCTTGAAGAAGATAAAGACATGAGGAGAATGAAGTTCGACCTATCTCCTGCACCCTCTTACCGCTTTAATCATGGCTCTGATATGTGCAGGGGTTGTGCCGCAGCATCCACCGACCAGGTTAGCACCTGCCCGGACAAGTTCGGGAGCCAGAGATGCCATGAACTCAGGCGTCTGAGGGAAGACGGTCCTGCCTCCCTGCAGTTGTGGTACCCCTGCATTTGGTTGTACCAGTATAGGGGCATCGGTAACCGCCCTCATCTCCTGCACTATGCCGATGGCCTCTTCTATCCCTCTGCCGCAGTTGGTTCCGATGACATTCGCTCCCCCCTCAAGCAGGCCGTTAACCGCCCTCCGGATATCTGTCCCCATCATGGTCCTGAAGCCCCTCAGGCCCGGTTCGAAAAGCATGGTGGCAATCACGGGGAGTTTGGTGTTCTCCCTGGCCGCCTTGATGGCAATTCGGGCCTCTTCAAGATCGCTCATAGTCTCAATGCAGATCAAATCTGCACCGCCCTCTTCCAGCGCAGTGATCTGCTCGGCAAAGACTTCATACATCTCCCTAGGGGAGACCCTACCGAGGGGCTTAAGGAGCTCTCCCGTCGGACCCACCGAGCCTGCCACGTAATGATCTGGCCCGGCAAGTTCCCTGGCCAGCTCAGCACCTCTGGTGTTCAGTTCGATCACCCTGTCCTGCATCTGGGATTTCGCCAGTTTGAAGCGGTTGCCTCCGAAAGTGTTGGTCTCGATGACGTCCGAGCCTGCTTCAAGATAACCCTGATGTATGCTCCTCACGATATCAGCATGGGTCACGTTCCACTCCTCCGGACAGTCACCGCTGGAGAGTCCATAGGCCTGCAGCATCGTACCCATCGCCCCGTCAAAGATCAGGACCTGTTCCTTCAGGCGTCTCAAAAGATCCATTTTGTCTCCTCGGTGTCGAGTTCCCCGGCACAATCCTTCGAGGTCAAGCCTCAGCCGACCCACTGGATGGGTTTCGTTTACTATTTTCCCGATTTTCCCGGTTCAGCGTTTACCTCCACCATCACTCCTTCGCTGGGTTTTGGAATCAGGATTTTCTCTGCTCCTGCATTCTTCAGAAACTGAATCATCTCTTCCGGCTCGAGGTGCAGTGCGATTATTGTGCCCCCTCCTCCGGCACCTGCAAGCTTAGCCCCTAAGGCCCCGCACTCTAAGGCGACCCGGATCAGCTCCTCATTTTTTTCGCCCGATCCGCCGAGATCCCTTTGCAGGTGATGGTTTTCGTTCATGAGAGCACCGAGCTTCTCCCAATCCTCCTCAATGAGCGCCTTCTTTCCCATCCTGGCCAGTTGGGCCATCCGAACATAAGCCTCAAGGACCTTCTTCTCGCCTTCAAGCCACCGGTCCCTTATGGGTTTATGGACGGACCCTGACACTCTCTGGAGTCCAGTATGGGCTACCACAAAGGGGATCTCCTTTACATAAGGATTAAGGGATTCCACGGTACCATAGGGCTCCTTCTCCGGCCCCCTGTAAAACTGCTTGTCCCTGAAATCCATGAAATTTATCCCGCCAAACGTGCACATATAGGCGTCCTGATAGCCACAGACGATCTTCATCAGATCAAGTTCTATCTGTCGGGCAAGCTCTGCCCGTTGAAACCTGTTCAGGTCTTCTTCTGTGAAGGCAAGCAGCGCGTTTAAGGTAGCCACCAACATCGCCGTTGAGCCGGAAAGGCCCGCCCGCAATGGGATGTCGGTCTTAAGATGCAGTTTGACCTTCAGCCCTTCCAGCCCAAGGAATCTCACAACCGCCCTGGGGATGTCGAACTCATCACCGTTTAAGAGCAGATCCTCCTCCTTCTTGACGACCAGATTTTTGCCGCCGCTCTCAAAGCTGAGCTGATCTGACTCCTCAAGTATGACCTCTGCCCTCTCCTGCGTTGTACAGGAGATGACACTTCCGCCGTACATATCCGATGGGTTCCCGATAATCCCGGCCCTACCAGGTGCCGAACATCTGATCATCACATCCCCTTCAGTCTTCTCATCAGATATTGTCTTATGATGTAGCCGTATTTCTCGTCATCCAGGGCAAAATCGACAAAGGCCTTGAAGTAGGATTCATGGTTTCCTATGTCATAACGTCTTTCGCCTGGTGTCAGCTTTATGCATCTGACCTTACCCCCCATCTTCAACAGTACCCCGATGGCGTCGGTTATCTCAACTTCCCCTCCTACTTCGGGGACGGTGCGTTGGATGGCCTCAAAGATGGTGGGACTGAAGACATATCTCGCCGCTATCGCATATCGGCTGGGCGCCTCCTCTTTTGGTGGTTTTTCAACCAGACCATCGATCTCAAACTCATCTCCCGGGTTCCCTTTCGGCTTAACGATCCCGTAACGGCTCACCTCATCTTCATCCACCTCACACACAGCGAGGGTGCAGTCTGAACCGTGCCTCACGTGTGAAGCGACGAGTCTGGCTACAAGGTCGGGATGGTCCACGGATCTGATTATGGTGTCGCCAAGGGCCACTATGAAGGGCTCATCCCCGACAAAGTCCTTAGCGCATCCGATTGCATCTCCCAACCCCAGAGGTGACCCCTGCCTCACATAGAAGAACGTGACATCTGTCTTTTCGTAATCGAGTTCTGCTAAAAGCTTTGAATTCTCCGTGTCGGTGAGAGCCTTTACCAGCTCTGGATCTACATCAAAGTGGTCTTCTAT
>DTYK01000162.1 GCA_012961925.1 Candidatus Latescibacterota bacterium | reverse complement strand
TTTTGCAGACCGTCGCCTTGGACCACTTGGCTATGCCGCCATAAAAAATGGAGCGGGAAACGGGATTTGAACCCGCGACATCCACCTTGGCAAGGTGGCGCTCTACCACTGAGCTATTCCCGCCCTGATAATCGCTTCTCAGAACTTCTCGTCTCGCTGAAAAAACTTGTGAAGACCATAATAAAATAATACCCGAAAAGCAAGATGTCAAGTAGTTTTTCATGCTTGAGAATGCTCACGTAGTCCTTTTAAGTACTTGCATTCTCCCTCAAGAGATGTTATATTTAAACGGTCTTTTTCTAAAGGGGTAGGGAGAACAATAGAATAATAGAAAGGATTTGAGAGAATTATTCGAAATATTCTGGATTCTGGTCTGGCGAGGTTGCTCGGGTGATGGGTACAAGAGGCAAAATAGGCGAGGTTTTGATCGCTTTATATGAACAATCTTAAGGACTAAACTTAAAAGGGGGCAGAGATGGCACGTCAGTGTGAACTTTGCGGCAAAAAACCGATGTTCGGAAGCCGGATAAGTCACGCACACAACGTCACAAAAAGGGTGTTTTACCCTAACCTTCAGAAGGTACGGATGCGGGTTAATGGAAGAACCAAGAAGGTACAGGTCTGTACCCGGTGTATAAAGTCCGGCAGGGTAAAAAAGCCGGCCTTGTAGTGGTTAGAAGCATGGGAATTGTTTTATAATGTGTCCCGAAGCTTCGATATAATTGGAACGTTATCTTAAAGCGATTGGATTCCCTTTCGAACTTCTTGTCAATTCTGGCAATCCGAAGTTGGATCAGTTGTTTCGGTCCTCATTCAGTGTTTTCCGAATCTGGGGGTTATTTTTCCTCCTCCAACTCGTCAAGAAGTGATGGGAGCTCCAGTTCTTCCGAAACCGATGTAGAGATCGTCTGTTTATCTAAAAGGCCCTGGTGTTTGGAACCTCTCTGATTCCTGATGAAGGTTGGGACATCAACAGACCATGGTTTTCCCCTCGGCAGGATTCGACTTCGCCCTTCGAGCGAAGAGGTTCGGGTGGCTGTGTTGTTCAGGCCGGTTGCAATGACCGTGACCCGTATTTCGTCCTCCATTTTTTCATCGATCACAGCCCCTAAGATAATGTTTGCTCCATTTCCTGCCTCCTCATAGATCACTGTTGTGGCATCGTTAATCTCGTAGAGGGTCATATTCTCTCCGCCTGATATATTAACCAGGATCCCCTTTGCGCCGGATATAGATGCGTTTTCCAGTAGTGGACATCTTATCGCCTGCTGAGCAGCTTCCACCGCACGGTTATCCCCTCTGCCAATCCCTACCCCCATCAGGGCATCACCCGTTTCCAGCATCACTGCCTTCACATCATTGAAGTCAAGGTTGATCAGTCCAGGGACAGTGATGAGGTCCGATATGCCCTTCGTGGCTTGAGAGAGCATAGTATCAGCGACCTTAAAGGCGTCGGTCAAAGGTGTCTCCTTTGCAACAAGGGAAAGTAGCCGTTGGTTCGGGATTACTATGAGGGTGTCCACCCGTTCCTTTAACTCGGCAATGCCCTCATCAGCACACCTCATCCTTTTGGCGCCTTCAAAGATAAAGGGTTTGGTTACAATCGCAACCGTCAATGCTCCTTCCTCTTTAGCCAATTCAGCAATGACAGGTGAGGCACCTGTGCCAGTTCCTCCCCCCATTCCTGCGGTCAGGAACACCATATCTGTATCTTTGAGGAGTTCGGCCATCTGATCCCTGTCTTCCTCAATGGCCTGCCTCCCCAGCTTTGGATCACCCCCGGTTCCAAGGCCTCTGGTCAGATTGTTGCCTATTTGAACCTTCTGTGGCGCCTGAGAAAGCTTCAGCGCCTGAACGTCGGTGTTCACTGCGATAAATTCCACTCCGTCCAGTTGGGCAGAGATCATCCGGTTTATCGCATTACCTCCGGCTCCACCTACACCGACCACCTTCATCCTCGCGCATTTGTCTTCTCCGATCGATAGAGTCATGGGCCACCTCCTGGCGCTTAAGACTCCTAACCTGAACTATCAGTTCACAATATACCCGTTGTTCACAGGAAATCTTCAAACCACTGCTTCAACTTTATCCATATCCCGCTGAGGCGCCCGTTCGCCTTAAACCTCGACATCGCCTCTCCATCTTTGGAGGCAAACAGTATCAGTCCAAGGGCGGTCGAATATATGGGACTATGGACGAGATCTAAGTGACCCTCAACACCCCTTGGCAGGCCAAGCCTGACGGGCATGTCGAAGATACGCTCCGCCAGTTCCACTGTCCCCTGGAGCAAAGCACCTCCTCCTGTCAGGATCAGTCCAGATGGAAGCAGGTCGGCATAATCGCTCTTCCTGATCTCTCTCAGGGCAACGCTGAGGATCTCCTCCATTCTGGGCTGGATAATACCCACCAGGGATTCCTTCTCCACCTCTCTTGGCTTTCGATCTCCAATCCCTGTTACAGTGAACGTTTCATCACCTTTAACCATTGTACTAAGAGCACAACCATGGCTTTTCTTTATCTCTTCTGCCTCTTCGAGAGAAGTCCTCAGCCCGATGGCAATGTCATTGGTCACGTTTCCACTTCCGAGTCCAATGACCGCCACATGTCGAAGTGCGCCATCAAAGAAGAGGGCAATGTCAGTAGTCCCACCTCCTATGTCCAGAATGCCGACCCCCAGTTCTATCTCGTCAGGCAACGCAACGGCATAACTGGAGGCCAGAGGTTGTAGAACCAAATCCTTGATCTTGATCCCTGCCTGCCGAACGCTCTTATAAATGTTCTGGGCTGAAGTAACAGCGCCGGTTACGATGTGTACCCTCGCCTCCAGCCGAACACCAAACATCCCGATAGGATCCTTGATCCCATCCTGGTCGTCTACAATAAACTCCTGGGGCAGTACATGGATCAACTCTCTGTCCATGGGGATGGTCACAGCCCTGGCAACACTCATCACCCGATCCACGTCATTCCTGGTGATTCCCCTATCCGGGTGGGAGACAACAACCGCCCCTCGGTTATCAAGGCTCTGAATATGATCACCAGCGATCCCCACATAGAGCGAATCGACCTTGATCCCTGCCATCGATTCAGCCTCCCCGACCGCCTCCCTGATCGTTTTGATCGTCTTCTCGATGTTCACTACGACGCCTTTTCTGAGTCCACCAGAGGGTACAGTACCCACCCCGATCACCCTGAGCTCACCGTCGGTCACCTCTGCTATAACCGAAGAGACCTTAGTGGTACCAAGGTCAAGTCCTGCTATTATCCTCTCCCTTGCCATTATCAATCGTCTTCCAAGGCGTTAAGATTCTGACGGACCTTCTGTTAGGAACTCACTGTTGAGTGCTACTTCACGATGATCTGACGTTTAAATCGCAGATCAATGTATCGTGAGTGCGACTTTTCAACCTTCAACTGCTGCAGTATGGCATCTAAGCTGAGGATCTGCTCAACAAAGTCCTCATTCCGCATTCTCACCTTGATTGAGCCGGGAAAAAGATACAGAGTGATCTCTCCGGGTCTGGAAAGATTTATCTCCGAGACCCTCTCTACCAAGCGGCTACAGAGACGATCCATCTCAGTTAGAAACTCAACAGCCCGTGATAGATCTCCTGAGGCTACCGTCCTGCCGACGACATAGGAGTTGAGGCTGACACCGGTCAAGATAGGTAGGCTCGGAGTCATGACAGGATCGACCAGCGGTAGCAACACCCGATCCCTGTCCATGGCATAAAGGCGATCGAGATAAATTAGCGCTACTGGTTTCCTTTCGACAATTTTAATGACAATCCTGTCCGGCAGCCTCCTCGATACAACAGCTTTTTTCACGATGGGATTTTTACTCACTCGATCCGCTACATCTTTCAGGTCAATATAGAGAATCCCCTGCCCCTGCTCCAGTTTTGAGTCTTCGAGAATCTTCTCCAGAGCAATTAAAGAATTTCCAACAACGTCTATCTTTGATAGACGAAACAGCGGCAGCGGAGCAATTGCAGAAAGGCACTGATCGATCGCTATCTTTAAACTGAAGACGATGGCAACAGCTAAAATGAAGTTCAAAATCCAGGGCGATCTTCTCTCCCTCACAGCTTTATGCAAGATCATCAGAATTCACCGATAACCTCGATTTCAAGCTCCAGGTTGACGCCCGTCCTATCCCTCACCCTTTTCTTCACATCCTTGATTAGCATCAGCACGTCCGATGCCGTCGCCCCTCCCCGATTGATGATAAAATTGGCGTGGAGGGAAGAGACAACGGCGCCCCCCCTACTCATCCCTTTGCACCCTGCCTCATCGATGAGCTGACCGGCCGAACTTCCCTCCGGATTTCTGAAGATACACCCTGCACTTCTTTCGTCAAGGGGTTGAGACCGTTTTCTGATCAAGAAGTACTCATCCATTCTGAGTTTAACGTTCTCCAGGCTGTCACGATATAGCTGAAATGTCGCCTTTGTGATAATAAAACTGGAAGGAAGATCTGTCTTGCGATAGGCGAACCCGACCTTATCACCATTAAGACATAGGGACTCACCTGATTCAAGGTCTATACCCTCCACCTGCATCACCCTGTCGGAGATCTCCCCTTTGAGAGTACCAGCATTCCCTCTTATAGCTCCGCCCACGCTACCAGGTATTCCTGAGGCAAATTCCATCCCTCCAAGCCCTTGTCTGGCGCACCACCAGAGAAAACGGGCAAGCCCAACCCCGGCACCAACAGATACCAATTCACCGGAGCTCTCTATCTGGAAACAGGCCTGGGATAATTTCAGAACTGCCCCGCGGATACCGCCGTCCCCGACCAACAGATTTGTGCCGTTTCCTATAACAAAGACCGGAACCTCCTGCTCTTTGCAAAGCGCTAACACCTTTTGGAGATCTTCAAGATCGGCAGGATAGATAAACGCATCGCATGGCCCCCCGATTCCAAAAGAGGTATGCCTGGAAAGCGGCTCGTTGAAGCGGACCCTTCCCTTGCAGACCTTGTCAAGCCCTTGTTTGAAGGGCGAAGTCATCCTCTTCTGAGCAATTCTAATAGCTCCTCACCTACCTTATAGATATCACCCGCACCATATGTGATTACCAGATCTCCGGGTTGTAGGATCGTATACAGATGTGCAGCGATCTCCCCCTTGTCAGGCGTATAAATTACATCCGGGTGACCGAGTTCTCTGGCAGCGTCGGCAATCAATCTACCGGATATCCCGGGGATCGGTTCTTCCCTGGCTGGATAGATATCTGTAACCACAAGCACGTCTGAATTCAGGAACGATCGACCGAAATCCCTGAAGAAGTCTCTGGTACGGCTGAAAAGGTGCGGTTGAAAGACGGCAATAATCCTTCGGTTCCATCCAGCTCTGGCCCCTTCAAGGCTGGCCGAGACCTCCGTGGGATGATGAGCGTACTCATCAACAACCGTGACCCCTCCGACGTCGCCTTTTACCTCAAATCTGCGGTGCACGCCGCTAAATTTCTCAAGTGACCGCTTGATCGTGTCGAATTCAAGTCCCACTTGTAGCCCCACAGCCACTGCAGCAAGGGCATTCTTTACGTTGTGAACCCCAGGGGCCTTCAAGCTGATCCGACCCAACTCCTTGCCTTTAACCCAGACCGTAAACTCGGAAGAGAGGCCCTCAAACACGATCCCGGTAGCGAGGATATCTGCCTGGGAACTCACCCCGTAAGTGACCAACGACCTCTCCACCTCAGGTATAATAGACGCGATTTCCACCTCATCCAAGCACAATACCACTGCACCGTAAAAGGGCACCTTGTTAACATATTCGACAAAGGCCGTTTTGATCTCCTTCAGGTCCTTATAACAATCAAGATGTTCGGCTTCCAATGAGGTTACAACGGCAATTGTTGGGTTGAGCCTCAGAAAGGACCGGTCAAACTCATCGGCTTCCGCCACCAGAAATTCACCCTCTCCTAACCTTGCATTGGTCCCAAGACTGCGGACACGCCCGCCCACAATAATGGTGGGATCCAACCCGCTCTCAGCCAGTACTGTCCCCACCATCCAGGCAGTCGTAGTCTTCCCATGGGTACCAGCTATACCGATCCCATACTTCATCCTCATGAGCTCCGCCAGCATATCAGCCCTTCTGATAACAGGGATCCGCCTCTCCCTTGCTCGCACAAGCTCCGGATTAGAGGGTTTCACCGCCGATGAAAAGATCACAACATCTGCGCCCTCAACGTTCTTAGAGTCATGGCCTTCGAAAACAGAGATACCCAGTGATTCGAGACGGTCGGTGATGTGAGATCGTTGAAGATCGGATCCCGTCACCCTATATCCAAGGTTGTAAAGGACTTCGGCAATCCCGCTCATCCCAATACCACCGATTCCGACGAAGTGGATGTTTTTCCCAAAACCTTTGGCTCCACTTATCCACTCCATTTGCAATTTTTTCATCTCCTTTTCCCTTGGAGTTAAGCTTTAGACTTTCATCCTCAGATCTACAGGTTCAGTGACTCATCTTACCCGGGATGAAATGCTGAAGCATTAACTCCGAAACAGCCGCTCTTCTATACACAACGAACAGGGGTATCCTCCGGCAATAATCCGTGTCTTACCATACAATCTACGATCTTATCGGTTGCCTCAGGATGTCCTAAGCTTCTGCTTCTGTTGGCCATCCTTGAGAGGGCGACCTCATCGCTCAAAAGCCTGATGAGGGTTTGAGCCAATTCTGGGCCGTTCAAGCGGTGGTCCGGGATGACGATCGCAGCCCCCGAATCATGTAGGGTTTGTGCGTTCAGCTCCTGATGTCGCCCGGTGGCATATGGATAAGGTATCAATATCGACGGAAGACCACACCTTGTGATCTCCGCAATGGTTGTAGCCCCTGAACGAGCCACGACGATGTCTGCTGCGCCAAAAGCTGAAGCCATATCATCGATGAAATCGAATACGATAACGGCAGGACCGTAGCCGGCAACGGCTGACCTTATCGACTGGTATTCCTCCCTTCCAGTCTGCCAGATAACCTGGAGATTCTCAGCTTCCAAAATACGATCAAGTGCCTCAAGGAAGGCCTGGTTAATCTTGTGAGCCCCCTGACTTCCTCCGATGATCAATACCGTCTTCAGGGAGGGATCCAGGGAGAACCTCTTCGCTGCCTTGCGTTTGGTAACCGTCCCTATCGCATTGCGCGTTGGATTTCCACTCACGATCAGCTTGTCGCTTTTAGAGAAGTAGCGCAGTGACTGAGGATATGCGAGGTACACCTGTCTGGCAATCTTTGCCAGAAGCCTTGTAGTGAGCCCTGGAAAGCTATTCTGTTCCTGAATTACTACAGGTATTCCGAACAACCATGCGGCTAACGCTATCGGTCCGCTCACATATCCCCCTGTCCCCACTACCAGAGACGGTTTATACCGGGCAATTACCCCCACGGACTGGAGTAAGGCAAGAAGGGAGATACCCATAAAGAGAATGGCCCCCAGGGATAACCTCCGCGGCAAGCCCTGGACCCTGATCGGCCATATGCTGTATCCAGCCAGAGGTACTACCTTGTCCTCCAGGCCTTGCCGTCTCCCAACGAAGAGGATGTCCGCATCCGGCCTCCTCCGCCTGATCTCATCGGCAATAGCAATCGCCGGGAAGAGGTGACCTCCAGTCCCACCTCCTGCAAAGAGAACCCTCAATGAATCCATTGCCAGTACCGCTGTCTGGAGATGTTGAGCAGCACTCCCGTACCTGCCATAGATACGAGAAGCGAAGACCCTCCGTAACTGATGAACGGAAGCGGCAACCCGGTAGTTGGGAAGAGACCGATCGCCACCCCTATGTTAAGGATTGTATAGGTGGCGATCATGGTTGTAATGCCGGCAGCAAGCAGGAATCCGAAAAGATCCGGTGCCCTCTTAGCAGTCCTTAACCCACGCCAGATAAATATCAGGAACAGAGTTAGCACCGTAATAGCCCCGAAGAAACCCAGCTCTTCACCGATTATGGAGAAGATGAAATCTGTATGAGGTTCGGGCAGAAAAAGAAGCTTCTGCCTGCTATGTCCCAACCCAACACCCCAGAAACCTCCACTTCCAAAGGCTAAAAGCGACTGATTGACTTGATAGTTTATACCCTCAAGGTCCCTTGTTGGATGTAAAAAGGCCTCTATCCTTTCCCTTCTGTAGCCTACCCAGAACACGAGTCCATATAGAACGGGCAGGCTTGCCAGTGCTACTACCACAAGATGGTAAAGTCTTGCCCTCGACAGAAAGAGCATAACTCCCGCCACGATGCCGATACCTACCGCTGTTCCCAGAGCTGGTTGAAGCAAGATCAAGGATATGGCCGAGGAGAGGATCAGGACATAGGGGAGGAGCCCCCAGGTAAAATTCTTTATCCTGTCCTGCCGCTCTGTCAATGAATCTGCCAGATAGAGGACGATGATGAGTTTCATAAGCTCAGAGGGTTGTACAGAGACACCTGCTATCCGCATCCAGCGGGACACCCCCCTATCTCCACCGAACAGTTTTGGTGCGAGCACCAAAAACAGAAGTCCGAATCCAAAGACCAGAAGGGGTTTGGACAATTTGCGCAGAAATCGATAGTCGATACGAATCGCTGAGAACATAAGAACCAGGCCCAGGAGCGCCCTCACCACATGCCTTTTCAGAAAAAAGCCGCTGCTCTGGAACTTAGATTCGGCCAGAACGTAGCTTGAGCTATAGACCATCACCATCCCGATACCCACAAGCGCAATTGTAACAAGAAGTAAGGGGAGATCAACAGACGGCCTGTCACCTGAATTCTTCATCTTATCTTCAATGTACTCAGGCTAAGAAGGGCAAAGAGGATCCCTGCGATCCAGAACCGGACCACGACCTTAGGCTCCTCCCATCCCTTCAGTTCAAAATGGTGATGGATCGGTGCCATCCGGAAGACCCGTTTATGCCGCAACTTGAAACAGAAGACCTGGATCAGAACCGAAAGGGCTTCAAGCACGAACACCCCTCCTACGACGGGCAACAGAAGCTCTTTCTTCACCAGAACTGCCAGGGCACCCAAGGCACCACCTAAGGCCAGGGCCCCTGTGTCACCCATAAACACCTCTGCTGGACGGGCATTGTACCAGAGAAAACCCAGGGATGCTCCGACAACGGCAAAACAGAATACCGTAAGTTCACCTGAACCAGGCAGGTAGAGGATGTTTAGATACCTGCTGAATACGGCGTGACCGGTAACATAGCTGAAGCCGGCAAAGGTTGCCATAGCAACACCCACAAGGCCGATGGCCAGTCCGTCAAGCCCGTCGGTGAGGTTCACAGCGTTTGAGGTTGCGGTAATAATCAGGACCACCATAGGGATGTAAAACCAACCAAAATCGATCAGGTGTGTCTTCAAAAAGGGTACGCTCGTCTGGGTGGCAAACTCACCAGAAAACGGATGAAAATAGAGTATACTGCCTATGACAAGACCCAGAGCAATCTGACCGGCCAGCTTATACTTTGCGACGAGTCCCTTCGATAGCCTCCTGACAGCTTTGAGATAATCATCGATGAGACCTACCGCACCCATCCATGCCGTGGCAAGTAAGACCAAAAGGACGTAACCGTTTGTAAGATCGGCCCATAAGATCGTCGGAACGATCGTTGCGATCAGAATGACAATCCCCCCCATCGTAGGGGTTCCTTCCTTGGATAGATGGGTCCGAGGGACCCAGACGCTGATATTCTCATGGACCTGGAGCTGTTTCAACTTCCTTATTATAATAGGGCCAAAGACGAAGCTCACAAGAAGTGCAGTAACAGCGGCATAGGTGGCCCTGAATGTGATATATCTGAATATGTTGAAGAAAGAGTAGTACCTTATAAGCTGTTCATAAAAGAGATAATAAAACATACCGCCTTCCTATCTGCGAAATTAACCTCGCTTCATAAGACGAGATCTTAAAATTTATGTCAAGTTCTTGAACGATTTGTTACTTTTCTTTAAAAGAAAAGTAACAAAAAGAATCGCGCTTTTCGTAGGCGGATGGGCATGAGGTCGATCTTGGGACTGGAGAATCGAGCCCGTCCCTGCCCCGCTCCCCTTCGCGGGAGTGTATAAAATTAAATACACCATCAATGCCCACCCCTAAGTGGCGGGAGCATCCGAGCCAAACCTGAACGCTGACTAAAAGCGCTCCCTCCCTACCGAACGCAGGAGGCACGTACGATGGCGGATAAACCGTCACCCTGCAGGGCTCAGCGGTGGGTAGCGAGGAAGAAATGCCCCTAAGCCGTCAAGACCGTCCGGCGAACGGAGAGGTTGTTTCGGAGTTAATGCTTCAGCATTTCATC
>DTYK01000161.1 GCA_012961925.1 Candidatus Latescibacterota bacterium | reverse complement strand
TACTCAAGTCCGAGGATGCGAAGATTGTGGGGCTTTACGGGGACAGGATAGGGGACATAATAGTGGCCGTGAGGCCAGGTGGACTCTACGGCCAGGGACACGGGCATTTCTTGCCCACAGCCGATTATGGTATAAGCTCCATCAAGGCTGTGCTCGTCATGGCAGGTCCGGGGCTGAAAAGGAACTACGAACTTAAAAGGCCGGTCTGGCTCGTGGATCTGGCTCCCACAATTGCCCACCTTATGGGGATCCCCCCTCCCAGACAGTCTGAGGGCAAGGTCCTTTACGAAGCTATTGAATTTCAGGAAACTAGGAGCAGGGCATGATTACACACACCGGCCGGAACAAGCTTAACCACACCGGTGTCCCGCTTGGGGGGTACCGGGACCGGGACGGTGGATTTTTGCCCTAACGGCAAGTTCACCGACCTCACCACAAACAACAGCACAGTGATGCTGAGCCGAGGTCTACTATGCTGCCAACGCCATATACGAGAACGAGGTAGATGCGGGGTTCAATTGCCTCCACAAGATATATCACGTCACGCACGAGCTGGATAAAAGCCCCTGGGATGCGCCCCTCGGATGGGACTGCCGCCTCTATCCGGAAAATTTCCCCGATGATCTTCCCCGTAAAAGTTCACTTTGGTAGCTGCTGGGCTCCACCGAAAACACGAACCGATGGACCACCTGGGGAAGGTGGTATATGAGCAACCCTGCCAGTTGGTACGCGCTTTTGGCAATAGCGGGGTTCTCCCTGGATCTCCACAACGGCAAGCTAATCATCGCCCCGAACCTCCCCAGAGCCATCGGAGGGGGCAAGAAGGCCAGGGGCCTTCCCATCTTTCATGCCCGGATTCTGGGGCAACGTGAGTTACGAGCAGAGGGCGGAGGGCTTCCGGGTCGGCTTTCAGATAAACCGCTTTTTCCGGGAAGGGCCTTTAAGGCTCAAGAAATTCGTCACTAAAGTGCCCCGTGGCCTTCATCCTCGAAAGGTAACCGTCAGCTTTCGGATAAACGGAGAGGAACCAGTCAGTCGGGAGATGACAACCAACCCCTTGACCCGAACGGTTGAGATAGAGGTGCCCTTTCCGCTTTCCGAGGTCGGCGACTGTGTAGAGTGCAGGTTGTCCTTCAACAGCAGCTCTGGTGAAAATCCGGATCGATCAGCCTGAGGGCAATCCTGGCCACCCGTCGGGAGGTGCCTTTCCGTCCCAATCTCTCCCTCACCTGATTGAGTTGGCGGCGCATCCTCCGGCTCTTATCTCCATTTTGTAACAGTTCAAGCGCGGCTGAGGCAATCTTCTCCGGTCTTGCATCCCCCTGGATGAATTCAGGAACGATCTTCCTCCCGGCCACTATATTCGCCAGGCCCACGTTGGGAATCTTCACCAGGATCCTGCCGATCTGATAGGAGAGAAATGCCATCTTATATAGGATTATCATCGGCGTTCCAATTATAGCCGCTTCCAGTGTTGCTGTGCCCGATGCAACCAGTAGCAGATCTGAGTGTCTCATCACTTCATAGGTCTCACCTCTTGCTACCCTGACCCTCAGGTCAGTTCCCTGGATAATTCGATCGTAAAGGTCGCTATCCCCCATCTCCGTACTAGCCACAACCAGCTCCAGCTTGCAGAGCTCCCTGTTCAGTATGGCCGCCGACTGGATCATGATCGGCAGGATCCTCTTCACCTCCTGTGACCTGCTGCCTGGCAAAAGTCCGACTATGAGCGATCCGGGAGGGATATCCCACCGCCTGCAAAACTCCGATTTCGATAGGCCCGTATGTACGACATCGAGGAGAGGATGTCCGACGAACTCGGCATCCACTCCGTACTTATGAAACAAGTCTTCCTCAAAGGGAAGGATCACGACCATCTTCGATACCCATCTCCTGATCCTTGATATCCTTGATGCCCCCCAGGCCCAGACCTGAGGGCTTATGTAATACATTACAGGAATGCCCAAGTGCCTTGCGCTCCTTGCCAGTCTGAGATTGAACCCGGGGTAATCGATCAATACCAGCAGGTCAGGGTTCTTCTCCTTCAGGAGATCGCGCATGTGAGAGAGTACCCTCCATAGGAACGGCAAGCGAACCAGAACTTCGCTGAAGCCAACGAGCGAGAGGTGACCTATCTCATAGAAGAGTTTCACCTCTGCCTCCCTCATCTTTGGTCCGCCGATGCCAAAAGCCTTAACCTCAGGTCTTATCCGCCTGATCTCCTTGATCAAATTGGAACCATGGAGGTCCCCTGAAGCCTCCCCTGCGACAATCATGATAACTGGACCATTCATACGATCAGCACCGTCGTCAATTGACAAGTACCCCTTCAAAGATGATCTTCGCGTCACCCTCCAAGAAGACGTTCTTCACACTATTATCTATAATGTCGAAGTGGACCTTCAACGTTATACCACTCTGTGTGAGAGCCTCTGCAGGGGATTTCAACCTGCCAAGGAGCCCTCCTATTACTGCAGCAGCAACAACTCCGGTACCACACGCCAGTGTCTCCCCCTCCACTCCACGTTCATAGGTACGGACTTTTATGTGATTAGGATCGATGATCTGGACAAAATTGGCGTTTGTGCCCTCCGGCATAAACTTCTTATGATTACGAATCCTCTCTCCTAATGTCCTAACATCGACGGATGAGACGTTATCAACGAAGAGCACAACATGAGGCACCCCCGTGTTAGCGAAGTTAACCGTCACCTCCTCTTCATTCAGCTCTATACCGAAGCGGAGGTTGATGTCATGAGGGTCGAGCATCCTGAGACGCACATCCTCACCCACCACTTCTGAATAGTGGAGACCCGCTATCGTCTCAAACGTCATCTTTCTTGGGGCTATCTTCTTGAGGTAGGCGTATCTGGAAACGCAACGTCCACCATTGCCACACATCTCGGCCTCTCCGCCGTCTGCATTGTAATATCGCATCTTGAAGTCCGCCTTATCGCTTGCTTCAACGATCAGAACCCCGTCAGCACCGATGGAGAGCCTCCGCTGACAAATCCGCCTGACGAATTCTGAACGATCTTCGGGTATTTTGCCATCGCGGCTGTCAAACACTATAAAGTCATTACCGGCACCGGTCATCTTGGTGAATTTAAGCCTCGCCATCAATCCCCTCCCCTGTTGCAAACGCTAAATTCCTGTCCGTTTTAGTTGTAGCGGTGCCAAGACAGAACCTGCAGGCGATTCGGTATCCCGGAAGCACACTGTTACCCCCATCGCAGGGGGAAATCCTTTGCCGGACCAATCCGGCCGCTTGGGATCTAATCAACGAGAATATGCTCCCCCCGGATCAGGTCTTCATAGTTCT
>DTYK01000160.1 GCA_012961925.1 Candidatus Latescibacterota bacterium | reverse complement strand
GTCCTGGAACTGTACGATGTGGTGGCCGGGGTCTTCGGCAAAGATATCCCACCGAGAATCCCCGGAGAATTCCGCTTCGGCGACACCCGCCATATCATATCGGATATATCGAAGCTGAGATCCCTGGGCTGGGAGCCAAGACGTTCAATACGAAAGAGCGTGCAGGACTACAAGCAGTGGCTGGAGGAACAGACGGATATCGAGGACATCCTCGAATACCAGCAGGAGAGGATGAAGCAACTGAACGTGGTCCGACAGACTAAATTGGCGCCGGAATTGTGAAATTGGGGACGGGTTCATACGCTGAAAATTGGGCTTTTAAATCACAAATTTTGTAAGCCCGTTAATTTGTAGGTAGCTATGAAAACAGGGGAGATGACTATGCGCATCTTTTTAGATACGGCCAAGCTGGAAGAGATTCAAGAGGCAGTCAAACTTGGCATTATCAGCGGTGTAACTACCAATCCCAGTCTGATGATGAGGGCTGGGCGAGGGGATTACAAGGATGTAGCCCAGCAGATCTGCCACATTGTCCAGGGGCCGGTTTCGGCTGAGGTGATCAGCACGGAGGCGGAGGCAATGATTGAAGAGGCCAAGCAGATTGCCCAGTGGTCTCCCTATGTGGTGGTGAAGATTCCGGCCACCGTGGAAGGGTTGAAGGCTATCAGTACCCTTTCTCAGACCGAGATTGATGCAGACCATATCTGTCAGGGCTGCTCCTGGCAGGGTAAGTGCTATACCGACCTGGAGGTTGCCCATAATTTGGCCATGACAGGCGGCATAAGGACCAACGCTACCCTCACCTTTTCATTGAACCAGGCCCTGTTTGTGGCCCGAGCTGGTGCTACTTACGTTTCCCCTTTTGTGGGGCGTTTAGACGACATCGGAGACGACGGGATGGAACTGGTGGCTCAGATCGTAGGGGTAATTGAGAGCTACGGATTAGAGACCCAGGTGATTGCTGCCAGCATCCGGCATCCACTGCATATCGCTCAAGCAGCCTTAGCCGGTGCTCACATCGCCACAGTCCCATACAAGGTGTTGATGAAGGCTGTTCAGCACCCCCTCACAGACATAGGTCTGGAACGCTTCGCCGCTGACTGGACAAAGGTGAGCAAATGAGCCATTTGGTATGCCGTGGGTGAATTGTGAGTGATGAATCCTGCCCGGATCTACAGGCTTGACGGCCTGTATCCGAGGATGAATTGTGTAATTTAAAGTGGAAAAAGATCAGTGAAAAGTAATAATTGAAAGCAAGTAGACTTCCTCTTCCTATATCCGGAAGTTGACAAATTGAGCGAAAGGCGTTATTTTGTGGTGCGACTTAAGCCGAGCGTCAACGCTTAATGGGGGAAGCAGGGAAGGGAAGGACGTTTGTCAAAAACAGACCGGGTCTCAAAATACCAAAAAGAAATCTCCGATATAGTCTCTAAGCTCAAAGAGCTCTATAAACCGGAGATGGTCGTACTTTTTGGATCCTGGGCCAGAGGAGATTATTCGAAAGAGAGCGATGTAGATTTTCTGATTGTGAAACGGACGAAAAGAAGGCCTCTGTGGCGAAGGGTCGATGTGAGAAGAACTGTAGGCACAGATATTCCGATGGACGTTGTCGTCTATACCCCTCGTGAATTTGAAGAGCTCAAGAAAAGCGGAAGTGCCTTTCTAAAAGGTGTCCTTACAGAAGGGAAGATTCTCTATGAAAAAGAATGAGAATTCTTTATTCGTGTCGAAGAAGTGGTTGGATACGGAGATCTTGTTCTTATCCTCTGTGTACATCTCATCCTGGGGAGAGGAGCTGCCGAGACTGTAGATCCTGACATGAAAACAAAAGTTATGGAGACATCTGTGAAAGAGACGGATAAAATCATAGCAAAGCTCAAAGATTACTTTGAGCGGAGAGATGAAATCGTAATGGCATTCCTTTTCGGCTCATGGGCAAAGAGACTGAGACACACCGATTCGGATGTGGACATAGCAGTCTACTTCAAACCTGACTTCCCGAAGTTCTCCAAGATGGATTGGAGGACTTACAATTTAGATAGAGACTTACGCAGGAATCTTGAAAGGTGGCTCGAAAACATCGTTAATTGTTCCATCGACATAGCTAAGATTATCCTTGCTTCAGAAGGACGAGAGATTCCCGGGTCATATTGAGTATTTAGACATCCGCTGGCCGCTCATAAAGAGGTTTCTTGAAACAGCCGAGGCGGTTTACAGGGAATTAGTAACCAAAGTTAAGACCTTTCTTGAGGATAGCTAATCCAGCCCTATTCTTGTAACCGGTCTCCCTAACATAGTGGTGGCAGGTATGGTAAACTGCGAGGATATCAATGTCAGACGTGGAAAAATTGAAGGGAAGGGTACGCGAATACCTGTTGAATCGAATACCGACGGCTAAGGACAGCTTCTGGAATGATATTTGCACTGTCTATCTGTTCGGCTCTGCTGTGAGAGGGGGCGGGTGGAAGAAGGAGAAAGATTTAGATTTAGCTGTCTATTTTCACCCCTCAGGAACGTTTGCTATTGAAGATGGTGAGAAGATCGGTGAGGAGTTGGAAAGGGCTGTCCGGGTTAAGGTCGATGTGGTTACCCTGAACTATGCGCCTCCACTCATGCGCTATGAGGTCATTAAGAACGGTGAAATGCTCTATTGTTCGGACGAAGAGAAACGGGTGGATTTCGAGGTCAAATCCCTCCTTGAGTTCTATGAGCTTGAACCACTAAGACGGCGGCTCTCCGATGAGATAAGACAGATGATCAGAGATGAGGTGTTCTGATGAAGAATGATAAGATAGCAGAACTGCTAAGAGTAATCAAGGAAAGCCTGGATATGCTGCGGGAATATCAGGACGTTAAGCTAACAGATTACCGGAGGGATAGAAGGACACAGGATATCGTTGAGCGGGAATTTGAACGGGCGATCCTGGCCTGTGCGGATATAGGGGCAAGGATAATCTCACTTCGTAGGTTCCCTCCCGCATCGAGCTATGTGGAGATCTTTGATATTCTCTCTCAGAAAGATGTCCTGCCCTCTCAGCTTGCCGAAGTGATGAAGGATCTGGTCCGGTTCCGAAATGTACTGGTGCATGAGTATTTCAGGATAGACCCCGAGCTTGTTTACAAGAAATTACAGGATGAATTGGAAACCTTGGTGGAGTTTGGCAGGTGTGTCGAGAAGCTGTGATTCCAAAAAATGTGAACTCCTCCCCAATTAAAATGTAACTATGGACACTCCCTGTTGGTATGCACTATACACACGAGCCCGCCATGAGAAGAAGGTAGACTTTCTGTTAAAAAGCAAGGGGATTGAATCGTATCTGCCCTTACAGAGGGTGCTGCGGCGGTGGAGCGACCGAAAAAAGTGGGTGGAGGAGCCCCTGTTCCGCTGTTATGTCTTCGTCCGTGTCCTCCCGCAGGATCGTCTGCTTGCCCTGCAGACCCCGGGCGTGGTGAAGATGGTCTGTTTCGGAGGGGAGCCTGCGGTGATCCCCCATGAGCAGATTGAGGCGGTCAGGCGTGTGCTTGAGGAGACAAGGAACTTCGAGCCCTGCGCCTACTTCACAGTTGGCGATAGGGTTGAGGTTATGAAGGGACCTCTGGCAGGGCTTGAGGGTATACTGGTGCGTAAGAAGAAGGGCTACCGTCTGGTCATCGTCATCGACTCCATACGCCAGGCCCTATCTGTAGAGGTCGACGCCGGGGAGGTAAGACGGCTGTGAGGGGCATGGGGGCAGAGGGGTAAGGGAACAGGGGAGCCAGGCTGATATCGTTCTGAAACGTTCAGTCTGGCTTTTGTTTTAGGTTGACAAGGTGGTGACGAAGTGTTATTTTATACCAATATCAGAAATTGGGGACGGGTTCACATTTTCGAAGAAATCTACCCCACACTTAGGAGATAATAATGGCGGCCAGGACAGGCGACTGGATGCGTCAGGCTCAAAGCGATCTACGCCATGGAGAACATTCGCTGGAGCTGGGAGACTTCGAGTGGGCCTGTTTCGCGGCTCAACAGGCTGCCGAGAAGGCATTGAAGGCGGTACATCAGGAACGACATCAGGTAGTAATAGGCCATTCCATCCTCAGGTTGATTCAGGAGCTTGAAGAGCAAGAGATTGATGAAGGGTTGCTGAATGCCGCTCGACGGCTGGACAGACTGTATATCCCCACAAGATACCCAAATGGCTTTGACCAGGGAGCTCCGGTAGACTACTACACCAGAGCAGATGCTGAATCAGCTCTGGCAGATGCCAGGGCTATCCTTCAATGGTCTGAGCAGCGTATCAAGGGAAGATGAGATGACAGTTATAGCTCTGGATGTGCCCCGGATTAAATCCACGCTGCGCAACGCCGCCCATCAACTGCGCCGCGACCCAAATGTGCTGCGGGTGATACTCTTCGGTTCGTTGGTGCGAGGAGACTATACCGGAGCCAGTGATGTAGACGTGCTAATCGTACTGAAACGAGATGCGCGAACCCGATGGTTTGATCGCATTCCAGAGTATCAGAGCTATTTTTCAGATGTGCCGGCGGCTGTGGAAGTATTCCCGTACACTGAGGAAGAGATTGAACGGGCCATGACCAGAGGCAACCTTTTTTTCCAGCATATCCTTAGTGAAGGAGAGGAGATCAAGTGTTCTTAAGCCTAAGCCGCTAAGACCGTCCGGCGAACGGAGCAGCCGCCCTTCCGCCCTTTTTACCGAGCGAAGCAAAAGCGAGTCGGAGTTTATGCTTTAGCATTTCATCCTCGGTAAGATAAGCCACCAAGCCTGTAGATCTGAGGATGAAAACCCTAAAGGGTTGACTCCTGAAATGAGCCGAAGACGGTTCAGATCAAGGCTCCCCCAAATTTGCTTTCTTGTAAAGAAAGCTTGGTTTTGGGCAAGCAAACGTTCATGCCCCTT
>DTYK01000159.1 GCA_012961925.1 Candidatus Latescibacterota bacterium | reverse complement strand
TCAACAGGAACCTGATAGGTCGCACCACCTATCCGACGCGCCTTAACCTCCAGAACCGGCTTGACGTTCTCAACAGCCTTCTGAAAAATCTCCAATCCGTTCTGACCCGTCTTCTTCTCCACTATATCTAAGGCCGTATAAAATATCTTTTCGGCCACGCACTTCTTGCCCTTTCTCATGATATTATTGATAAACTTGCTTACAAGGACGCTGTTGAATTTCGGGTCCGGTATAATTTCGTGCCTAATTGCTCGTTTTCTTCTGGGCATTTGCGCCTCCGCCGCACATGTTTGTAAGCATATCAACCGCCCTTTTCACTTCTTGAGCCTCTTTGTCCCATATTTGGATCGTGACTGCCTTCTGTCTTCTACGCCAACTGTATCCAGAACCCCCCGGATGATATGATAACGGACGCCTGGGAGGTCCTTAACGCGCCCACCCCTGATAAGGACAATAGAGTGTTCCTGAAGATTATGTCCTTCCCCCGGGATGTAAGCAGTGACCTCCGTTCCAGTGGTCAATCGCACTCTGGCAACCTTTTTAAGGGAGGAGTTAGGCTTTTTGGGTGTCAGTGTGTAAACCCTGGTACACACCCCCCGCCGCTGGGGTGAAGCCTTCAGTGCAGGCGCTGAGCTTTTCTTATTCAAGCTCCTTCTTCCCTTTCTGATCAGTTGACTTATGGTCGGCACTATAGTATCTCCTTTACAATTCTATGGCGTTTCTCCAGCTCCCACCTCAACTACTTCTACTTCTTCGTCTTCGGTCTTCTCAAAGGAGAGGCTCCTGTACTTGGGTGCCCCGGTACCTGCCGGTATGAGACGGCCTATAATCACGTTCTCCTTTAGCCCCAAAAGTTCATCCACCCTGCCCCCGACAGCCGCTTCTGTCAGCACCCTTGTCGTCTCCTGGAAGGACGCAGCCGATATGAAGCTGTCGGTCATAAGGGAGGCCTTTGTGATCCCGAGGAGCACTGGCTGGAAGGTTGCCGGTTCCCCACCCTCAGCAATTATCCTTTCATTCTCGTCATTGACTCTAAATCTATCCACCAACTCACCCTCTAAAAAATTGGTGTCACCTGGATCAATTACCTTGACCTTCTGGAGCATCTGTCTCACAATTATCTCAATGTGCTTGTCGTTGATCTTCACACCCTGTAAGCGGTAGACCTCCTGAATCTCATTTACCAGGTGCTCTGCAACCCTGAGGGCACCCTGGATCTTCAGTATATCCTGCGGAGCTACAGGACCCTCCGAAAGCTTCTCGCCAGCAACAACACGATCCCCATCATGAACTCGGAGATGTTTACCGTAAGGGATAAGATACCTCTTCTCCTCCCCACCTTCGCCCATAATGATTATCTCCCGCGACCCTCTGATGAGATCTCCCATCCTCACCCTTCCGTCAATTTCGGTCACAACTGCTGGATCTTTGGGCCTTCGAGCCTCGAACAGTTCAGCCACCCTGGGTAGACCACCCGTTATGTCCCTCGTCTTTATGAACTCACGGGGGATCTTGACCAGTATGTCACCAGCACCGACTTTCTGGCCGTCGTGGACAAAGAGGTGCGCTCCTATCGGAATGGTGTAGTTCCGGATCTTCGTCCCTGAGGCATCGACGATCTCAATCTGAGGGCTGAGGGATCTATCCCTCTGTTCAACAATCACACGTTGCTTCAGACCGGTCGTCTCATCCAGCTCCTCACGAACCGTCACACCTTCTTCTATATCGACAAATCTGGTTATGCCTTCTCGGTCGGTCAGGATCACATTGTTGTAAGGATCCCATTCATAGATAACCTCGCCTTCGGAGACCTTCTGCCCGTTTTCCACTCGAAGGCTAGCTCCATAAGGCACATTATGCCTGGCTCTCACCCTTTCTTGCTCATCAAGAAGCTCTATTTCACCATTCCTCCCGACAACGACCAGTTCGTTCGTGTTATGAGAAACATAGTCCAGATTTTTGTATCGGACTTCTCCCGAGCGTTTTGCTACGATCTCAGATTGTTCAGCAATTCTACTTGCCGTACCCCCGACGTGGAAGGTCCTCAAAGTGAGCTGTGTACCAGGCTCTCCTATACTCTGGGCAGCGATCACGCCCACGGCTTCACCCACATTGACCATTTTACCTGTGGCCAGATTCCGCCCATAACATTTTGCACAAACACCTCGTCTGGATTCGCAGGTTAACACTGAACGGATCATGACCGCCTCGATGCCAGCATCAACGATCTTGGAGGCGACTTCCCGGGTAACTTCCTCTCCAGCCGAAGCGATTACCTCTTCAGTGATCGGATCTTCCACATCCTCTAACAGCACACGCCCAAGAATTCGATCAGCCAGAGGTTCAACGACCTCTTCTCCATCTTTTAAAGCCCCAATCATTATACCGCGGATAGTATGACAGTCCTCTTCAACAACGGTCACATCCTGAGCCACATCCACCAGTCTCCTTGTCAGGTACCCGGCTTCAGCCGTCTTGAGGGCCGTATCCGCCAATCCTTTACGAGTCCCATGGGTAGATATGAAATACTCAAGCACCGACAATCCTTCTCGGAAGTTGGCGATGATAGGAGATTCTATGATCTCGCCTATACCCCCTGTCACCTTTCTCTGAGGCTTCGTCATCAACCCTCGCATCCCCGCCAATTGGCGTATCTGCTCTTGACTTCCCCGAGCTCCTGAGTCGGCCATCATAAAGACCGGGTTAAAGCCATCCTTATCTTCACTCAAATTGTCAAACAGTACCTGCGAAACATCGCTTGTAGCATGGGTCCATATATCGATCACCTTATTATATCTTTCACCATCGGTGATTATCCCTTGTTCATATTGCCTCTGGACTTCGGCAACCTCCTGAGATGCATGAGCTACAATGGACTTTTTGTCTCGTGGGATGATTAGATCGTCCATCCCGAAGGTGACTCCAGCCTTTGTTGCAAATCTAAACCCAAGTTCCTTCAGACCATCGACAAACGCAACGGTCTTGCGGTTGCCAAATTTCTGGTATATAATAGCAGCGATCTGTTGCAACCGATCTTTATCCATAACCTCGTTCACGAAACCGAAGTCTTCTGGAAGGAGCTCATTGAAGAATATTCTACCAACCGTCGTCTCGATCAACTCTCCATCTATCCTCACCTTGATCTTTGTACCAATGTCTATTTTCCCGTGATCATATGCAATGACCGCCTCCTCTTTGTTTGAAAAGGCCCTGAGTCGACCACTCCCATCTGTCTTTGCCTTCGTAAGATAATAGCATCCCAGAGCTATGTCCTGGGGTTTATCAAGGATAATGGGTTTCCCATTGGCAGGCAGCAATAGGTTATTGGATGAGAGCATCAAAACCCTTGCTTCGATCTGTGCTTCAAAGGAAAGGGGTAGGTGGACAGACATCGTGTCTCCGTCAAAGTCAGCGTTAAAAGCAGCACAGACCAGAGGGTGAATCTTTATAGCTTTTCCTTCGACCAGAACAGGTTCAAAGGCCTGGATGCCCAGGCGGTGAAGGGTTGGAGCCCGGTTCAAGAGCACATAATGGCCACGTACTACCTCTTCCAGAACCCCCCACACCTCTGGCCTTTCACGTTCCACCAACTTCTTTGCACTCTTCACGGTTTGAGCAAGACCTTCTTCTACCAACTTTCTAATAACAAACGGCTTAAACAACTCAAGAGCCATATTTTTCGGGAGACCGCATTGATAAAGCTCCAGTTCCGGTCCCACAACAATCACCGACCTGCCCGAATAATCAACACGTTTGCCCAACAGATTCTGACGAAATCTCCCCTGCTTTCCTCTGAGAAGGTCACTGAGGGACTTCAGCGATCTGCTCCCATCCCTTTGAACCGTACGTGAGCGTCTGCCGTTGTCCAACAGAGCATCCACTGCTTCCTGGAGCATCCGTTTTTCGTTGCGTAAGATCACCTCAGGAGCTTTTATCTCCATCAGCCTTTTCAACCGGTTGTTCCGGTTAATCACCCTCCGATATAGATCATTCAAGTCGGATGTAGCAAACCTACCCCCCTCAAGGGGGATGAGCGGTCTGAGGTCGGGTGGTATCACAGGAAGGACTTCCAGGATCATCCACTCGGGCCTGTTGCCCGACTGGCGGAAGGCCTCAACAACCTTGAGCCTCTTAAGCGCCTCCTGTTTACGCTGAAATGAGGTCTCCATCCTCACCTGGGTTCTGAGCTCTGCTGACATCTCTTCGACGTCAATTTCTGTAAGAAGTTTTCGAATCGCACTCGCCCCCATCTCAGCCACAAAACTGAACCCGTCCTTTTTGAGTTGAATCAACTGATCCTCCGAAAGGAGTTCCTTCTTCTGTACGGGTGCATCACCAGGATCTGTCACTATATATGATTCATAATATAGTATCTTTTCAAGGTCCCGAACGGATAGGTCCAGAAGGTAACCCATTCTACATGGTATCGATTTAAAATACCATATGTGCGCTACTGGCACGGCCAGATCGATATGACCCATCCTCTCCCGGCGTACTTTCGAGTGGGTCACCTCAACACCACAACGGTCGCAGATTACACCTTTGTAACGGATACGTTTGTACTTTCCACAGTGACACTCCCAGTCTTTTACAGGGCCGAAAATACGTTCGCAGAAAAGCCCGTCCTTCTCCGGCTTAAAAGATCGATAATTGATCGTCTCAGGTCTGGTCACCTCGCCGTAGGACCATCGCCGGATAGTCTCTGGAGAGGCCAATCCTATTCTGATTGAACTGAACTCCATGGGTCTGTCTACCAGCTCCAACTCTAAATCACCCCTTTTCAGTTTATCCTCTGCACAGATGAAGGATCAGGATTGTTACAAATAGTATGGTAGTAAAAAAACCCCGGGCTATTTATTTTTGTCCTCTAACCGGATGTCAAGAGCCAGGCTCTGTAACTCTTTCATTAACACATTGAAGGATTCAGGAATCCCCGGTTCGGGAGGATTTTCCCCCTTAACCAGTGCCTCGTAAACCTTAGAGCGTCCCTGGACATCATCCGATTTCACCGTTAACATTTCCTGAAGTAAATGAGCAACACCATAAGCCTCTAAAGCCCATACCTCCATCTCTCCGAATCTCTGCCCGCCAAACTGGGCCTTGCCCCCAAGGGGCTGCTGGGTAACTAGGGAATAGGGACCGATTGAACGGGCATGAATCTTGTCCTCTACCAGGTGGGAAAGCTTCATCATATATATATAGCCGACCGTTACCTCCTGATCGAATTTCTCACCCGTCCTTCCATCATACAGAACAGTTTTCCCGTTTTTAGGGAGTCGGGCTTCAGCCAGTGCATTTTCAACCTCCTCCAGGGATGCACCATCAAAGACAGGGCTTTCCATGTATATACCCAGTTCCTTTGCCGCCCAACCAAGATGAGTCTCAAGGATCTGCCCAAGGTTCATCCTTGACGGAACCCCTAAGGGATTAAGCACAATATCAACAGGAGTACCGTCGGGCAGATAGGGCATATCCTCCATAGGCACCACCTTCGCCACTACACCCTTGTTGCCGTGGCGGCCGGCCATTTTGTCACCTACAGTTAACTTCCTCTTCTGTGCTACGTAGACCTTGACCAGTTGTAAAACTCCAGCAGGAAGCTCGTCACCCCTGGTTATTCTCTCCACCATACGGTCAAGCTCTTCATTCAAGGAATCGATCCTTTTCCCGGCCAATTCGATGAGACGAACAACCTTGTTATTCTTCTCGTCATTCTCAACCCATCTATCTTCGGGTCGAACAACATCGAAGCTGATCCTCTCCAACAGCTTTGCATCCAGTAACTCCCCAGAAGGGATGACTACAGAGTCATCTTCTACGTTCCGCAGAGTGCCAGAGACCTCACCAACCAGAAGCTCTTTTATCCCGAGATCTCTTGCCCTCCTGACTTGATCGATCTTCTCTTCATATTCAGCCTTGAGGGTTGCGATTCGCTCTTTGTCCGCCTTAAGGGTCTTCTCATCCTTTTGTTTTCTGGAAAAGACCTTAGCCCCTATAACAACCCCCTCCATCCCAGGTGGTACCCTTAACGAAGTATCTCGCACATCACCCGCCTTCTCCCCGAAGATTGTCCTGAGCAACTTCTCTTCGGGTGAGAGTTCAGTCTCACCTTTTGGGGTAACCTTACCAACGAGGATGTCCCCCGCCCTGACCTCTGCGCCGACCCTTATGACACCCCGTTCATCAAGGTTCCTCACAGCATCCTCACTTACATTGGGGATATCCCGTGTTATCTCCTCAGGGCCAAGTCTGGTTCTGCGAACCTGCAATTCAAACTCCTCAATATGGATAGAGGTAAACACATCGTCTCGTGTTAACCTATCGCTGACAACAATAGCATCTTCGAAATTGTATCCTTCCCAAGGCATGAAAGCAACAAGTACATTTGCACCCAATGCCAATTCGCCTTGGTCCGTCGCCTGCCCATCTGCAATAATCTCGCCTGCCTTGACCCTATCTCCGACCCGAACCAGTGGACGTTGATTAACACAACTGTCGGAGTTCGACCTTTTGAATTTCACCAAACGGTAGGTATGACGATCAGGTAAGCCCAACAGGCAAGAGGTTTCATCCGAGGGTTTATCAGGCTCGATGACGATCCGGTCAGCAGTCACGTTCACCACTACCCCTGACTCTTCTGCAAGTATTACTGCCTTCGAGTCAACGGCCACTTTGTGTTCCAAGCCCGTGCCGACCAACGGGGCCTCAGGTTTCAAGAGAGGAACAGCCTGCCTCTGCATATTTGAACCCATCAGGGCACGACTGGCATCATCATGTTCGAGGAAGGGGATCAGGGAGGCTGTCACACCCACCAACTGCTTTGGTGAGACATCCATGTAATCAACCTCCGAAGGAAGGACAAGGGGAAAATCCCCACGCCTCCGTGCCCTTACTCTATCCCTGGCAAAGGTACCGTCTTCCCGCAATGGGGCATTGGCCTGTGCAATTGTAAATTTATCTTCCAGGTCGGCCGAAAGGAACTCTATCTGGTTGGTAACCCGGCCTTTCACAACCTTCCGATACGGGGCCTCAATGAAACCGAACGGGTTGACACGAGCGTATGTGGCCAAGGAGGTGATCAGGCCGATGTTTGGTCCTTCCGGAGTCTCAATGGGGCACATCCTCCCGTAATGGGTGTGGTGAACATCCCGTACTTCGAAACCAGCCCTCTCTCTGGTCAGTCCCCCTGGCCCGAGGGCACTGAGTCTCCTCTTGTGGGTTAGTTCAGCCAGGGGATTCATCTGATCCATAAATTGAGAGAGTTGACTTGAGCCGAAAAAGGAGGTTATGACTGTTGAGACCGTCCTGGCATTGACCAGCTCCTGTGGGGTCATTGACTCGTAGTTGCTGAGGCTCATCTTCTCCCGGATCGTCCTCGCCAGCCTGGATAGTCCTATAGTGAACTGGTCGCTCAAAAGTTCGCCGACGCTACGAACCCGACGATTCCCCAGATGGTCTATATCATCTGTATATCCTTCTCCTTCATAGAGACCTAAAAGATACCTTATAATTGCAACAAAATCCTCAACATGGAGCACGGTACTGTCTAGAGGGATGTCCAACCCAAGGCGTTGATTAATCCGATATCGCCCCACTTCTCCTAAGTCGTATCTCTTGGGGTTAAAGAAAAGCCTCTGAAAAAAGTTCCTCGCCGTCTCTATGTTAGGAGGTTCACCCGGACGCAGTAAGGTATAGATCCTGTAAAATGCATCGTCCTGGTTAGTACAGAAATCCTTTTGCAAAGAGTTTTCGATGATCTGGTTGGCCGTATATCTGTTGAACAGCGCCAGGATCTCTTCGTTTGTCGAGAAACCCAGAGCCCGAAGCAGCACTGTAACCAACATCTTTCTTCTCTGGTCTATGCAAACATGCATGCAGTCAGTAACGTCTGTGCTCAACTCGATCCAGGACCCCCGTGCAGGGATGATACGGGCCAAGAAAAGTCTCTTCCCATTCGGATGGACCGTCTCGTCGAAAAAGACGCCTGGAGAACGGTGGAGCTGAGTGACCACTACCCTTTCGGCACCATTGATAATAAAACTTCCCTTCTCAGTCATCAGCGGAAGTTCCCCCAGAAAAACCGTCTGCTCAATCACCTCTTTAACCTTATCCCTCTGATTACGATCCCTTATTATTAACCTCAGCCTTGCCTTGAGAGGGGCCGCATATGTCGCATTCCTATCCTGACACTCAGAGGCGCTGTACTTCGGACTGCCTAAAAAATAGTCAACGAACTCCAATGAGCACAGATTGTGTACATCTGTGATTGGAAAGATGGTCTCGAAGACCTCCTGTAGCCCTTTCTTAGCCCTTTTTTCTGGGGGGATACCTGCCTGCAGAAAATCCCTGTATGAACCAATCTGGATCTCCAGCAAGTCAGGCATCTGGATCACTTCCAAAAGCTTCCCGTACGACCGTCTCCGAATGACTCTCCGGTCTTCCAAGCTTAGTCACCTGCCTTAAGATATAGATCGGTTAAGAGCTTAACTGACATCTCAAAAAGGGAGAGCTATCCTTACCTGTTTTACCCATTGCTCTCCGTCTTCGGGCTACTTTATTTCAACGGTAGCCCCTACCTCTTCTAACTTAGCCTTGGCCTCTTCAGCTTCACTTTTGGAGACGCCTTCTCTGACAGGCTTTGGTGCAGAGTCCACAAGGGCCTTTGCCTCCTTGAGCCCAAGACCCGTTATTGCCCTAACAACCTTAATGACCTGGATCTTCTTCTCACCAACTCCAGCCAAGATGACATCAAATTCGGTCTGTTCTTCCTCTTCCGCCTTCTCCACTACCTGGGATGGAGCTGGGGGAACTGCTGCAACAGGGATAGATGCCTGAACTCCAAATCGATCTTGTAGGGCCTTCACCAGATCAGCCAGTTCTAAAACCGTCAAACCGCCGATCGCATCCACGATAGTGCTGATATTACTCTGCTTCTCCTCTGGCATTCCTTCACCTCCGTTGTATCCCTTAGTTACCATAACGTGCATCCCTTATGTCCTCTCAGGCCTGTTCATCTCCTTGTCTCTTTTCAAGGGCATCAAGGGTGCCTACCAACCTCCTCGGTAGCTCCTGAAGAACAGCTAACAGCGAGGTTAAAGGTGCCGCCATACCACACACGACCTGGCCCAAGAGCTCCTCCTTTGAGGGCAGGGCAGCAAGCGACATCACATCTATGGGCTTGAGGATCTGACCTTCCACAAAACCACTTTTGATCTTCGGGCGTTGATTTCGTTTGACGAGCTCAACCAGGCACTTCGCTGGCGCCAAAGGATCACTACGTGTATGTACGATTCCGGTGGGACCGTCCAGAAACTCCTTCAATTCAACCCTTCCTGCCTTCTCCACGGCAAGCCTGGCAAGGGTATTTTTGACTACCCGGTACGATGCCGATGCCTCCTTTAACCTCCTCCTGAGCTCGGTAATCGATGCGACATCAAGACCAGTGAAATCAGTAAGGTATATCCCCTTTGCTGTCGAGATAATCTCGGCCAGTTGATCGACCATTTTTCTCTTTTCTTCTCTTATCATCGCTATATTCCGTTATCGAAGACTATCCAGAACCGCCTGCCTGTCCAGCCGAACCCCGGGCCCCATCGTTGAACTGAGCGTCACCGACCTTATGTACTGACCTTTAGCAGCCGATGGTTTTGCACGAATAACGGCCTCCATAAATGTTTGAAAGTTCTCAAGTATCTTCTGGGTATCGAAGGAAATCTTGCCGATAGGGGCATGGAGGTTACCAGCTTTATCTACTCTGAATTCAATCTGACCTGTCTTTGCGTCACGTACAGCTCTGCGTACATCCAAAGTTACTGTCCCGCTCTTCGGATTGGGCATAAGTCCCCTGGGACCAAGGATACGGCCCAATTTACCGACACTACTCATCATATCTGGGGTGGCGATAGCGATGTCGAAATCAAGCCACCCATCGGATATTTTCTTGATATATTCGTCGGATCCCACGTAATCCGCTCCAGCCTCCCTGGCCTGTTTCTCCCTCTCTCCCTTTGCAAATACCAGGACCACTACGCGCCTGCCGGTACCGTGGGGCAGAACCACCGTGCCTCGAACGATCTGATCGGCATGCCGGGGATCGACCCCGAGACGGACTGCCACCTCTACCGTCTCGTCGAATTTAGAACCTGGCATCGCCTTCAGCAGATCGATCGCTTCCTCCGGTCCATACCTGATCGACCGATCGATCTTCGATAAGCTCTCTTTGTACCTGTTGCTCCTCTTCATAAGTCCTCTACGGAAAGATCCTTCATACTTTAACAGCACAGACGAGATGGTGTGTACTAAGACTCCACCTGAATGCCCATGCTTCTGGCTGTGCCCAGTATCATCTTTATGGCCGAATCAAGATCAAATGCATTCAAGTCGGCCATCTTGGTCTTCGCTATCTCCTGAACCTGCGAGAGGCTAACTTTCCCCACT
>DTYK01000158.1 GCA_012961925.1 Candidatus Latescibacterota bacterium | reverse complement strand
GGTCTCAATCCCTTTTTCATCAGGTCTTAGGTTGGTTCTGTGGATCTGTCGATCGGCACCGGTTGGATGCCTGTACCACCAACTGCGACCCACTCCAATTTTTCACCGAAATCACCTCCCTCCATCATGGATTTCCCACAGACAAAACCTATCTAAGTCTTTGGCCAAAGAGGTCTTAACCCTCTTGCGATCCACCAGAATCTGAAGTCCAGTCCCTAATTCTCTGGGACGGAAATCCTTACGACAAATTCTCCCCCAAAAACCGCCTTCGAAGAATCCGGGTCGCAAAACTCGGACGAAAGTCGCAAATTCACGTCAACTCATACCACATGCTTTACCAGAGGCCCGCACGGGTTCAGGACGTTAAGCTAAATGCATGTCAGCTCATATCACCACATATCCATCCTCCTCCGTTTTTGGAGGCTCCCCAATAAACTCTATTACCTTCTGACATCGCGCACAAAGATCATAGTACCTGACACTATCCTGGTCGGCGTTAATAAGCCTCTGGACCCTCGCCTTCAGCTCCAGGAATTGCCCCTCAGTAATCAGACACTCGAATACACTCTTCTGAACACGCATACCATAGTTCTTGAGACACTTCATCACCCTGACCCGTGTCCTATCATCCACAATATCATAACTGACAACCACAAACATAACCCGATACCCTGTGAGACTGCAACCTCCCAATACATATCAACCACTCATGCTTCATCGTATAAGGAAAGGAGGATAAGCCTCGATCTCCCCTTTCAAAAACTGCACGAACTTCCTGGCCTGTAACTCAAAACACCGCCTGTAATCAACCTTCTGGACAACCCCCTCCGATACATGATAGGACACACTAATAGCTATCCGCTCCTGATACTGACGGATGAACTTCTTACGCCCTTCGCCAGCCAGGTAGACACCACCATCCCTGTGCTCAAAATCTGAAGGGGAGATCATACCATGGTTCACCACATTCAGCACAAGCGAGTCAACAATCACCGGGCGAAACTCCTCCATCAGATCGAGCACCAGAGACGGCCGGCCATAATCAACCAGATGGAAAAAACCGAGGTAAGGATCAAGGCCTACCAGGTTGACCATCGACTCAATGGTATTCCCCAACAGCGTGTATCCGAAACTCAAAAGGGCATTGACCGGATCCTTCGGCGGCCTGCGCTCCCTCTTCTCAAAGCTAAAACGTGAATCAAGAAACTGTTTGAAACCCCTGAAATAGACCGATGTGGCTGCCCCCTCAATGCCCCGGAGCATATCCACCGAAGATGCCGTCTCCACCTGCTCCTTCAGGAGCCGGAGTCGATGGCTCAGCTCTCCTATATCGACAGCCCGACGTCTCGCAGCCCTGAGCAGCAAGGTGCGCATGTTGTGAATCTTACCGGCTACAATCGATCTGACGAAGCCGACACGGAAGTGCTCATCCTCATACTTCTTAAACTGAATTCGTCGTAGTACGATATTCTTCGTGTCCGGGCCGACCAGTCTGCCCCGATAACGACCGGTGGAGCTTAAAAGAATGGTATCTATCCTGTTTTGAAGAAAGTGAGCAAGCGCCTGCGTACTCACGGCCACGTTGCCGAAAAGCACCACCTGATCAATCTGAAAACTGGGAACCGAAGCGATGACCTCCCTCCCCTTTCTGACAACAACCCGCCGACCTTCCTTGTGAATTCCGGCACCCTGTTCAACCACGTATAACGTAGCCATCCTTAATATTCGCTCAACCCCTTAATTCAACCCTGATCTCCTCATCCTCTGGCGGCTTTCGAAGCACCCAGTTGCTGGTCATAATCGTATCTGTGTTCATAAGGGTAAAAAACTCTTGGATCTCATCTTCGGCCTTTTCAAGCTCTTCCTTGAGCTGCCTGAACCGCTGTCTCAAATCGACGTAATGGCTGGCGAGCGAGTCAATCTTCTCAGCCTTGAACCGGGACATCCCCCGGGTAAAATCGGCATCCAGGTGGAGAACCGGAGACGGATACCCTCCTTCAGGAAGCGTGAACTCACATGAACAGTCGACCGATGACACCAGATCGGAGAGATGGTGTCTGATACGAGGACAACTTATAGGATTGCGATGGGTATGCTCAATCTGATATTGCGTCGCCTCACGAGAATAGTCAAGACAGAGGCTGATCACACTGTGAAGGAACTCCTTACCCTGATCACCTAAATGGGCAAAGACACATTTCAGAACCACACGTTCACTGTTGGTAAGATGGTGTGTCGCAAACGCCTTCTCCACCAGAGCTTTGATCACCTTACATCTCTCCCAAACAGGCGTTAGATGCGAGTAATTCTGGCCCAGTTCGTCCAGGCTAATGGTCGGACGTTCCCGGTCCTGGTCCCCTGTCAGCCTTTCCAGCGCACCACAGAATAGATCTGAACTTACCGGCCTTATGGTGCAGAGGTAACCGACCTGGTCAGCAAAGACCTTGCCCTCCGGATCGATAAACAGGCCCCGGTTTCCGGTCTTCTTGTGGATGCCGAGAGGCAGCTTGATGAGATTTCCCAACTGGCCTTCCCTGACAGAGTCCTGTTTCGGAAAGACCTCCCAATGGATCTCCGGCGAAGGGGGGCCAACCCGTTTGAGCACGCTATTCGCAAATTTACGGACTATCGGAGCAGACATAGGCTCATCGAAGAAGAGCCAGAGGTGGCATCCTTTATGACCGCTTGACTCAACGTATACAGGGAGCCCGAGGAAGTCGAACATCGCTTTGATCTTCTTCCCATCCGCTTTGACCCGCTCAATAAGGTGTTCCTCAAGATGGGGATTGCTTGAGCACCTGGCCAGGGCATTTTTGTTTATGTCCACATCAACGGCCATGAAATGAACGGTGTTGTCGGCACAGAGCGGATAGACACCAACCGTGATCTCTCCGCGTATGTGATTCTCCATTGCCCGTTCAGTGAGAGGCTCATAAACCGGGGAGTAGCCAACCCGTCCGTCCGAATCTATCCACTGCCGGGCATAGACATCTTCCCTCCCCTTAAACAGTCTGAGCAACGCCCTGGCTGCCTCTGCGACCGGCTCTATCCGTACGTCTGGCAAGGCTCTGGCCCTGGATAACTTCTCCTCCAGAAGGTCCAGGGCCGCCTGTGCCTGTTGATTTTCCGGCTGCAGGGCAAGCCCTTTCTCATACAGTTCCTTGGCGAGTCCTAATAGTCCGTCATCTTCATATAGTTGTGCCAGCTCGAAAAGCGGCGGGACGAAATCAGGTGCAACCTTCACAGCGCTATGAAGGTAACTCCTGGCCTTTCCTCGATCTCCGCGATCAAGGTAAAGCAGTCCCAGACGGTAAAGGGTGTTGTGGTGATGTGGGAACCGTCTCAGATATTCCAGGTATACGGCCATTGCATCGTCAAGCAGGCCCATCTCCTCGGCAATCAAGCCCCACTCGAAGCTCGATTCGTCTCCTGGAAGATCCTCCCGGCGCGTGACCACCTGCCTCGCCTGCTCTTCCTGTCCAAGCTTAAGATATATCCTGGCCAGAAGCTGATGCGCGGGTACAAATGAAGGATCACGCCCTATCGCCTCAGAAGCCAGCTCCTGGGCGGAGGTGTAATCTCCCTTGTTGAAACAGTCCAGTGCCTGTTGGTAGAAGTGAGCGGTCGGATATGTTTGAACTTCGCTCTGAGCTTTATGGTCTGCCATTGTTTACTCACCACTTTAGTTTCGGGAAGGTAATCGCATCCTTGATTTCAAATGTATTGACCATCAGCTCCATGAATCTCTGGCAGGTTTGTTGAGCAATCGGGATCTGTCCGTGTGCCAGGATGGAGTTATTTCGTGCCTGGAGGAGGTTTCGGAATTCCTCCTGGTGGCTGAAGAACGCCTTTGCGACCGCGTTGCCCTTGAGTTTCAGAGCCTGAAAGGCTGCCAGCAGGGGAAGTTTCAGTCTACCATCTTCCGCTGCATAGCGGCGGGTATATTCATCTTTGATCTCCGAGGGCAGTTGGTCTGGCTTAACATCGGAGGTGGGGCATCCGAATGTCTTCTCGAATTCTACCTGTCCGATCATCTCCAGGGCCCGATAAAGTCGGGCCACCGCGTCGTCGTATTTGCCCTCTTCGATCCTCCGGCCGGCGTTGGAAATGAGGTCGAGAACGAGGTCCTCGTGGAGCGTTTTAAAGCCGGATGTGTGCTCCTTGAGTCTTTTGAGGAAACCGAGGTTATCTTCCAATGTAGAGGAGAAGTCTACCAGTTCCCCTTCGCCGCTTATTCTGATATATCGGCTGAGGTTTTCGCAGCCGTCTTCCAGTCTCCTGAGGGCGAGTCGGTGGTCGAATCGTTCCCAGAAGCTGTAGCCTTCGAAGATGGTGGTCAGGTTATCGAACAGTTCCGTCTCCTTTGTTCCGGCTCTGGATTTTGCTGTCCGGAGGGTATGGATGGCGGCATCGAACTGGTATGAGTTGGCGTGGATAGCGATCCGTTTCTTTTCTTCGACGGCCAGCAATTGCCATGGGCTCAGGCTGGTCTTAATCTCTTCCCTGCCTGTCAGGACCACTCCCAGGCCGTCTTTTGTCCTCTCTTTGCCTCCGACGTAGGAGAATCGGTATCCTCTGGCTACTGTGGCGAGTGTGAGAGCGGCGGTCATCGTCTTGGTGCCGCCTGTATAGTCCACGACGACCTGGTCGGGTGGAATGTCATGTCTTACGACCCAGTCAGAGACTGACAGGGCCTTTTTGTAGCAGGTAATCAGATCCTGGGCGTCGTTAACGACCAGGTTTTTGTTCCGGAACCTGATCCCCTTCTGGCCGAGCAGTTCTTTGACCATGCTTACCTGTTCGATGCTCTCTTCTGAGGCGAAGAACAGCACCAGTTCAGGTCGATGTGTCTTGATGGATTTGACGATCGGCTCCAACGAACCACCGAGGGAGATGATGAGGGCTTTGGGCATGGGTTCACCT
>DTYK01000157.1 GCA_012961925.1 Candidatus Latescibacterota bacterium | reverse complement strand
TGGGTACATGGCACCTGGAAACAGAGGGAGGGAAACCTGATCCAGGACCATAAGGCAGACAGGATCTTTTTAGCAGGATCGTATCGATTTTAAGAGGGGTCTAAGAGCGGTTTCCGGTTAGCTTTTCTTCAGGAACTCAAAGACAACAGGTGAATTTCGAGGCTCTAATTCCTCATCGCTTCAATCTCCTGCTTTCAGAGCCCAAAAGATAACGGGTGAGTTCCGATGGATTTCATATCAAGGCGGCGGTTTCTGTACGACCTGGCAGAGAAAGGAGCCTCTCTTGCCCTTTTTGCACAACTTCCGAAGGCAGGTTTTTTGGGCAGGTCGAAGGGGTCAAAGGACCTTGTGGACGGAAAGCACATCTTCGTGGCAAGGGAGGCGATGTATTACAAGGACCTCGGCTATGGGATGGCGGAATGCCAACTCTGTCCAAAACGCTGTACCGTTGCCGACCAGCAGAGGGGCTTCTGTCGGGTCAGAAAGAACCTGCATGGTAAGTATTACACCCTCGTCCACTCAAACCCCTGCGCCGCCCACATCGATCCAATAGAGAAAAAACCCTTCTTCCACTTCCTCCCCACGACGCTGGCCTTTTCAATTGCCACTGCTGGATGTAATTTCGTCTGTAAGTTCTGTCAGAACTGGGAGATAGCCCAGTCCCCGCCGGAACGTACGAATAACGTATACCTGCCTCCTGAAAAGCTCGCCCAGTATGCCAAGAAGGCGGGGTGTACATCCGTTGCCTACACGTACTCAGAACCTGTGATATTCTATGAATATATGCTGGACGCCTCCATAGCGGCGAAGGAGGCCGGTTTGAAAAACGTGATGATCACCAACGGCTTTATCAGCCCAGAGCCTATGGAGGAACTCTGCAGGCATCTTGATGCCGTGAAGATTGACCTGAAGGCTTTCACCGAGGAGTATTACAAAGAGATCTGCGCCGGTCAGCTTCAGCCGGTTCTGGACATTCTGAAGCTCCTGAAGAAGATCGGCATCTGGTATGAGATCGTGTATCTGGTTGTACCTACCCTGAACGACACCGATCGAGAGTTCGAGGATGTATGCACCTGGATAGCGGGGACACTGGGCAAGGACGTTCCCGTTCACTTCTCCAGGTTCTATCCCAACTATATGCTGAGAAACCTGCCAATGACGCCTGTAAGGACACTGGAAAGGGCAAGGGCGATAGCTACGAAAGCTGGGTTAAAATACGTGTATATTGGGAATGTACCAGGGCATGAGGGAGAAAGCACCTTCTGCCCTAACTGCAAAAAGGTGCTTATCAGGAGGGCCGGTTACAACGTGACCGAGTACAATTTAAACAAGGGGAAATGCAAGTTCTGCGGAGAGATTATCCCCGGCGTCTGGAGCTGATCCTGATAAGAATTCTAATGGTGGGTTTCTATCCGGTTGAGCGATCCCACAACTAATTTGCCCCGCTGATCATCACCGCTTTGGATGAGAATTCCCACCCCTTATTCCGTGGCGAAGCTGGCAAATCTTCTCTTCCTGATCAGTGAAGTATTCGACTCCAAGCCGACGAGACTTCTTTAGACCCTCCAAGGAATGCCCCTCCCCCCACCCTACTGATCGCCATTGCTCTCCTGCTAATACCCCCTCCTGTTAACATACTGTAACCATCCCTGCAAAGGTATGTACATCTCCAATCCCCCCGGCTCCCTCAGAGATCCCCTCGGAGTTAATGCTTTAGCATTTCATCAGGAAAGAAAACTATTGACATCTTTTTAGGCCGGGTTTATATTGTGTTTATTATGGTTACAATACGATAACATCTGACATGGAAACGGCGGTGATCACAGCTATGGTTCGCTCTTTTCTGAAGGAGGTACGCCTATGGCACGTACGAAGAGCAAGCGTAAGAGAAGGAGGTTTCTCATAAGGCTGAAACGCAAAAGAAGGATGGAGAGGAAAAAACTTCAACAGAAACAAAAGCCTAAACAGGAATAGTAATAGTTCCCAGGCATCCCAGCGACAATAGAACTCACTGTTCAACTTGGAGTTCTTGGGAGAAGACGCTGTACGCCTTTACAAGCTATATTGATTTTTTATCTTGCAAATATGTGTCAAATGTCATGTACTTATACATTGGGAGGTGATTGGCATGTTAAGCACTGTGTCGGTCAGAGGCCAGACTGCCATTCCTGCGGAAATCCGTAAGCGGTATGGCATCAAGCCCCATTCCCGGTTGCAGTGGATTGACAATGGCAGGACGATCACGGTAGTCCCTATAGCGGATGATCCTATAGCTGTGTTCAGGGGTAAGTCGAAGGGCAAGGGGCTTACCGAGGCGCTGTTACGATGGCGAAAGGAGGAGAGGGCGCGTGAAAACGGCTCCAGGCAGGGATCATAGAAGGAAGTATATCCTGGACACGTCAGCTATCTTCGCTTTCAGGGAGGATGAGGAAGGGTGTGATAAGGTCGAATCCCTCCTGCGGGAAGCTCAGGCCGGGGAGGTAGAGGTCTACGCCTCCTTTATGACATATATGGAGGCCTATTATCGGGTCATTCAGATTGAGGGGGAAGAAGCAGCCAAGAGCATGTATGCAGAGCTCAAAAGCCTGCCCATCTACCGCGTGGATGTGAATGAAGCAATACTGCTTCAGGCCGGGGAGATAAAGGCCAAGCATCGCCTTTCTGTGGCTGGTGCCTGGATTATTGCAACCGCTTTGAATATTGAAGGTACTCTGGTACATAGGGATCCGGAGTTTGGGCAGGTCGAAGGCAAGGTCTCTGTGTTGAAACTGCCCTATCTCACATAATGCAGTACAAATTTTCTGAAAAAAATTTTGTCCTGACAATCTATGTCAGGGAAGAAGGTGTATATTAGTGATCATTCGGTGTTTTCTGGATCTGGGTTAAAGACGTTTTTGACACTTATTTTTATTGGTAGTTCGGGAGATCATTCATCTCCTGGGGTCCTTGCAGGCCTATGGATTTGCATTGGAATTACAGGTACTGGTACCATTGGAGGTTGATGATGCCTTTTTCCACTCGCCCACCGTTCAGAAGGATAATTGAGATCGACTATCTGCTCGGTCAGAAGAAGTATCCCAGCGCCCCACAGTTGGCCGAGCGGTTTGAGGTGGACATCCGCACCGTCTACCGGGACATTGAGTATATGCGGGATCAACTGGGGGCGCCGATCGGGTTTGACAGGAAGCGCAATGGGTACCATTACACAGAGGAAGGTTATATCCTTCCGATCCTGAGGCTGACGGAGGGGGAATTGGTGGCGATCTTTCTGGCGGAGAGGGTCCTGGCTCAGTACTCCGGAACTCCCTATTATGCCCGGTTAAAGTCGGCCTTTGAGAAGATATGCAACTCGCTGCCTGAGACGGTCAGTCTGAACCTATCGCTGGCTGCAGGCAGTTTTTCTTTCCAGCCGGGGCCTGTGAGGGAGACTGAGACTGAGATATTCGACAGGCTTACCCGGGCCATCTCTGACGGGAGGAGGCTTCGTATGACCTACTTCACCCAGAGCCGAAACGAGCTGACCCAGCGCCTCATCGACCCCTATCATGTGTTGAACTACGGAGGGGACTGGTACCTAATTGCCCACTGTCATCTGAGGGGATGTCCCAGGGACTTTGCCATAAGCCGTATTCGGGTGCTTGAGGAGACCGATGAATTTTTCGTTATCCCTGCTGACTTTGATCTTGAGGCTTATCTAAGCAGTGGGTTCGGCATTGAGAAGGGTGGTAGGCCTGCCGATGTGGTCATCTGGTTTGACCCTTACCAGGCCCGGTGGATCAGGGAGAAGCAGTGGGATGAGAGTGAAGTCAGGGAAGAGCGAGCCGACGGCTCGCTCCTTCTGCGAATGCGGGTACCCGTGACCGGAGAGCTTAAGCGCTGGGTTCTGAGTTACGGCTCCCATGCGGCTGTGCTTGAGCCTGAGTGGCTGAGGGAGGAGATGAAGGAGGAGGCGGGGAAGGTCCTGGGGAATTATTCTTAACTCCTATGAGCGGTTAGCAGGCCATGGAGGGGAGGTTGAGTAACGGATGGATGTTGTAACTGCTTCTTACCTTGCCGAGCTCGAATTAGGAGAGCTTATGAAGTTTGAGGCAATAGGGATCTACCCTCTTTTTTCTACTGGCAATGGTTCCCTAAGATATCTTACACTAAAAGAGGCGCTGAATAAGGACCTCTTGATCGTGACCGAGGTGGATCAAGCCGGTTCGGTGCCGGAGCTGAAAGTAGTTAACAAGGGCGAAAGGCCGGTGCTCCTCCTTGATGGCGAGGAGTTGATAGGTGCGAAGCAAAATCGGATTTTAAATACCACCGTTCTGCTTGGAAAGCGGTCAGAAACCATCATCCCCGTCAGTTGCACCGAACGAGGCCGGTGGTCGTGGACTTCAGGGGTGTTTGCCGATTCAGATGCAGTTGCCTCACCCGGAATCAGGGCGGTTAAGGCGGCCTCTGTGGCGGGGTCACTGGATTCTTCCCGTACGTTCAGATCAGACCAGTCTATGGTTTGGGAAGGGGTCGACGAGCTCGCTAAGGAGGCGAAGGTATACTCGCCAACGGCTGCCATGAGGGATGTCTTTGAGGCCAGGAGGGATAAGCTTGAAGATTGCTTGAAGGCCTTTGAATATATACCTGGACAATGTGGGTTGCTCGCCTTCAGTAATGAAGAGGTGGTGGGGTGTGATGTCATCCCCTATAAGTCGGCCTACAGACAGCTCCATGAGAAATTGGTGAAGAGCTATGCCTTGGATGTGCTGCTCCGGAAAAATAAAAGCGACCACGGGACTTCCCGGGAGGCAGCAGAGACATTCCTGAAAAAGGCCTGTTCATGCGGGGAGAAGAGGTACAAATCGGTAGGGTTAGGATGGGATTGTCGCTTTGAGGGAGAGGAGATCGTGGGTTCTGCCCTTCTTTATCGCAAAAAGGTGATCCATGCGACATTCTTCAAGGTCGATAAAAGTGGACGAACGGGATACATGGCCAGTTCCCGACGAAGAATGGGGTTTAGAGTACGGTGAGAGTAGGGAGGCCTTCTGCTTACAGGACGTCGAAAGGGACGAGATCACCACCCTTGATGCCAGAAGAAGACCCTCCTTGAGAGCCACATCAGTCTACCTTCGATCTCTTTCCAAGAATAACCATCTCCACCCTAATTATTTCACTTGACTTTTTCCTACAAGTAAGTTAAATTTGATATCATACCTTTTGGAAAATATGTCTTATCATACATTCATTTATTCTGAAACGCCGGAGCAGGTCGCTAACCCTTCTCGTCATCCTATTTTTAAAGCCCGGTTCCCAAGGCTGCTTGATCCTCTTCAGGTGGTCACATATGAGAGGATCAAGGTGGGAGAGGCCAATCTCGCCTTAGTCGCTCCTACCTCCTCGGGTAAAACTCTGGCGGTCAGCGCTCCTTTGTTTGAAGAGGGAAGGCCGACTGTCTTTGTGTATCCTTTTCGAGCCCTTGTACTTGACCAGACTTTGCAGCTTGTCCGTATTGCGAAAATGTTCGGTTTTTCTCAAGATGACTTTGGTGAGGTAATGGGCGGCACAAAAATCCCGGAGATTATTGA
>DTYK01000156.1 GCA_012961925.1 Candidatus Latescibacterota bacterium | reverse complement strand
TTAGCACTGGCCCGGGAGGGGGCTGACGTGGCCATCAACTATTTGACCAATGAAGATATGGCCCGACAGGTGGCTCGGCAGGTCGAAGCTGAGGGTGGCAATTCCTTAGTGCTGCAGGCCGACATCGCCAACAGCCGGGAGGTTGATGCCATGTTCGCCTCCATCGAAGAAGAATGGGGAGGATTGGATGTGTTGGTTAACAATGCCGGCGGTCGCTACGACGGCACACTCCTGGAGGTCGATGAGGCCACCTGGCTGGAGGCCTTCCGGGTGCACGTTGCCGGCGTAGCCCAGTGCTGCCGCCTGGCCCTGCCAGCCATGATCGAAAAGCGGCAGGGTGTTATTATCAATATTGGCTCCGTGGCTGGCTTACGGGGTGTGCCGGGTATCATAGCCTACGCCACGGTCAAAGCCGCCGTGATGCACCTGACACGATGCCTCGCACGGGAAGTCGGGCAACACAACGTGCGGGTCAATTGTGTCGGTCCAGGAATCATAGACACGGATTTCCATGCTACCACCCCAGCTCAAGCCATAAGGCATGCCACAGATAACCGTATTGTGCTGCATCGGCTTGGCCAGGCTGAGGAAGTTGCTCAGGCTGTGGTGTTCCTGGTAAAGAATGAATACATCACCGGCGAGACACTGATGATCGATGGTGGATTAACCATGAGGATCGCCTGAACGTGTAAAATAGGATGGGCTAAGGACCGATTCAGCATCCGGAATTGACCGGGGAGAAAGATAAGATAACAGGGTTGAGGATCTCCCCCTGACAGACAACAATATAGGCGATACCCTCTATCCCTATTTCGATCATAGGGAGACACCATGTGGATCGGGACGGCTATCCGGCTTTCGATAACCGTCCAGGTGCCAGTGATGCACATGGGCCTGAAGAAGTTCGATTATGCGCTTATGAACCGGCGGCTTGATGCTTTTACGGTAAAGGTTCATAGATACAGGAGTCATGTTATGGCTGTCTCACCCCTATGAGATTCTGGATAAAGGCCAACGGCGGATTTCCCCTGAGGCCGTTGAGCTTTTGACATCCCATATAGAGCGGTGTAAGAGCGAATATAGGGTGGAGTTTGCCACTGTAGAGGAAGCCCTCTTACAGACCGGGTATCTATGAGAAAAATCGGTGGGAGCTAAATTTTAAAAACTTTATTCATAAGGAGTTCAAGGATGTCGGACAAACTTTACGTGTCCTTCACCATGGACTGCGAAAGGATAGCCCGTCTCTCTCCACCAGGCGGGCCCGAGGACTGGAACATCAGCGAAAGAGCGATCAAGGGTTTTGCTGAGACCCTGTTTGAGAACAACCTGATCGGAACCTTCTTCATCGTCCCAGAGACTGCTGAGCGGCACAGGGAGCTTTTCCTGGAATTGGAGAAGAGAGGTTTTGAGCTGGGGATGCACTATCACGCCCAGGCCTTTCTGGACGGAAGATATAAGAGATATCTCGGGGAGTATTCCTACGAGGAGCAATATGAACAGCTCAAGGCCGCCAGGGAACACTGGGAGAAGGCCCTGGAAAGAAATGTAGAGAGCTTCCGGACAGGAAATTGCTCTGCCAGTGATGATACCTTTCGGGTATTAAAAAAGCTTGGCTTTCGTCAGGGAGGCACTTATATTCCTGATAGGAACATACCAAAATTCGCCGCCGTCTGGGTAGGGGCTTACCCCTATCCTCATCATACCCATCCCTCGAACCGCCTGATACCCGGGGCCATGGAATACTTCGAGGTGCCTATCACCGTTGATCCGGAGGGAAGGAGGACATGGCGGGGGGAGGACACGTTTCATTTGCGCATAGAGCAGGTAAGGAAGGAAGTGAGCCCCCAGGATCACCTCGATCTGATAGACAGGATGATAATCGATCAGGTGGAGAAGGGGATCTCAATAAAGACGATCGTTCCGGTGACGCACAACTGCTTCGATTACTCAGACAGGGAAAACCTCCTCCGGCGGCATTTGGACCGGCTGGCAAAATACTTCCGGGAGGTAGCCGGGCGACTTGGGTTGAAACTGGTACCGGCAACCATAAAGCAGATCCATCAGGTAGCGGACGCCAAGGGTTTGTAGTGAGGGCTTTAGCCCTTCAAATGCCGGTCACTCCCGTGGAGGCCCATTCGAGGCTGAGGGAAAAACACCGGAAGTCTAGCCGTGATGCGGGGGCCGATCGTATACTGCATCGAGGGTGCGGACAATCCCGCTATGTCCGCGTTGGACGTGAAGCTGGCTGCGGACCCCAAGTCCCCCGAGCGGACATTCGCCCGTCAATTCGAGCCGGACTTCCTTGCCGGTTCTTCGTGCAGAAGCCGGGGTTGAACTATAGGGTCTTCACCATACTCGTAGGAAAGAATTTGAGCACCCGGTACCATGAACACCAAGGATATGAGCTCTACTTTCCTTTAAAGCTCCGCCTTGTATTGATCTTCCGGGCGAAGGAGACGGCGGGTCGAAATTCCCGTGGGGTGTTCTTTTCACATTCTACCCGCAGGCTCCACACGTGGCCAACAACACCTTACTCCAAGAAGAGACATAAAGGAGGAAATCAATGTCTGCTCAAGAAAAAGTCAGATTGGGGATTGCCGGCTGCGGCGCGACCCGAGTGATGTTTGGCGTTATTCTTCGGTTGGTCGAGAACGGGGTGCTGGTAGCAGCCATGGACCCGGAAGTACAAAGAGCCGAAGAGATGCGAAAGAAATACGGTGCAAGACAAGTTTTTGCCGATTACGATGAGTTTCTTGATAAAGCAGACATTGACGCAGTGATCATTGGCTCACCCGTTTATCTCCATGCCGAACAGGTTGTTAAGGCTGCCGAAGCAGGCAAACATATTCTTTGCGAGAAGCCCATGGCTCGCACTATAGGAGAGTGCGACCTGATGTTGGAGGCCTGCCGAAAGCATGGGGTGAAGCTTATGGTCGGATTGATGAAACGCTTTGACAAGAGCATGCAGTACGCTGCGGAACTAATCCGGAATGGCACACTGGGTGAGGTCGTGCAAATTATCTCGGACTGGAGCTGCTACAGCAGCGGCCGCAGGCAAGGATGGAGGGTTGCGCTGGAAACGTAGGGAGGAATATTTCAGGACCACGGCTCCCATACCATAGACCTCTGCCGCTGGTGGATGGGCGAGATCGAAACGGTCAGCGGTGAGATTTCCATTATCCGGAAAGAAAATGAAGTAGAAGATCAGGTTGCAGCCATTCTGCGACATGTGAACGGAGGAATAAGCATTCATCACCAGACGAGGATGACCCACAAGCCTCTCAATGAATACTATCTCATCGATGGAACTAAGGCTTCGCTGGAGATCGAATTCGGCCCTGCCTGGAGTTTTGTGTCGTTCGAGCCCTTCAGGATGCATCTTTATGAACGAGGAAATCGGGTAACTGATGTGACCAGATACAATGACTTTGACATCGATGCGGAGGTGAGCAGGAGCGGTAGGTATAAGAAGGAACTGGAGCACTTCTGTGATTGTATTTTGAACGATAAGACGCCTCTGGTGACCGGTGAGGATGGTCGCAAAGCGATTGAAGCCATCAACGCCGTCTATCTCTCATCGCAGACAGGCCAAAAGATAAGGCTGCCTCTGAAGGAATCACCGGATCTGGAGGTGCTTTTCAGGAGGATGCCAAACCGGGGAGTGGAGGCAGACCCAGAGTAGGAGTCCATCCGAACATATAGGAACATTATCAAGACCATGGAGACATTAAGCAGCATGGTGAAACACAAATGGGGACTGAATCCGGACTACTTTACAGACCACGATTGCGGATTCTACTTGCGGGCGATGGAGCAGATCAAAACACTGGGCTTTGATGGTGTGCTGGGTTTTGGGCCGCTCTGGCCCGAACATCATGGCTCCACTCTTGCCCTTTCGGACATCAAAAAAGGCTTGGCGGATACAGAGCTTTCGCTGATGCAACTTCATACCGACTGGAAAAATATGGCGAGTCCGGATGAAAACGAACGCAGAGAGGCAACAGATTTTTACAAGCGATGGGCGGATTATGCCCTGGAATTGGAAGCGGAGGAGTTGGTCATTCATCCGGGCGCACCCTTCCCTGTGAGAGACAGAAGAAGGGCAGTTAAGCTGTATGTGAATTCGTTGACAGAACTTGCAGAGCACATAAAGGGGACGACTCTCAAACTCAGTCTGGAAAACGAGGGCGGTGAAATTGAACCTGAATATAGGTTCGGATGTACACCTTCGGAGTTGAGAGATATTATTGAAGGAGTGGATAGTGAGGGCCAAATAGGGATATGTCTTGATACATCTCACGCTGTATCCGGAGGATTGGATCTGAAAGACGCTATCTGTCAGGGAGGACGCTACATCATTAGTACCCATTTACATGACACTTCCATACCCGATCGTGAGGAACACCTGCCTCCAGGCAAAGGATTGATCGATTGGAGGGCAGTTATGAAGGTCTTTAAGAAGATCGAATACTCCGGCCCCTATATCTTTGAAGTGGATATAATTGATACGAACGTAAGCTGGGGTGAGAAAGTCAGATTCATAAGGGAAAGCAAACAGCTTATAGAAAGTTTGTCCTGATTGATCAATTGCTAACATGGTTTTGTAAAAAAACAGCCTCTTTCAACAAAGTGGTGTATCCTTTAAGGAGGTGGATATGAATTGGTTTGGAGATGATTTTCGTAAGGTGCACGTGCTCTATGTAAGCCCTGACTGGGCCACAAACCGGCATCGAGCCATGGATCCTGATGTCCTCATTGGCAAGCTCAAGCAGGCAGGCTGTGCGGCAGTCGAGTTCTATATCAAGGATCACCACGGCATCGCTTACTACCCGACAAAGATCGGGCACTACGGTGGCCGCGATCTGCTAAGGTCCTTAGTTGAGGCCTGTCACAGACAGGGGCGGATAGTTCTGAAATTCTACGAGTATTGTCCCTTGCAGACATGTGCTATTATGACGTCAAGCACATGGACCCATGTCTACATCGAAAGTACATAGGTGTGGATAACCATTTGATACTGGAAAACTTGAAATTAGTTGTAGGCGCGGGTATTCCTGTAATCATTAGGGTGCCGATCATACCCGGCATAAATGATAGTCCGGAGCATATCCACTGCCTTAAGGAATTTCTTCAGACACTCGAACGGCCTGTGTCCGTGGAGTTGTTCCCATATCATGAGTTAGGCGAATCCAAGTACCGACAACTGGGACTTCCTTACAAACTTGAGGGTCTGGAACCGCCTAGTGCTCAGTCTATGGAAGGTCTGGCATCATTGCTGCGGACACCCGAGATTTCCGTTTTAATACGCTGAAGACGCTGTCAGTTCTTATGAGCTCTAAAGTGGCGATTGAATTCTCGCCATACGATGAAAAACCTTCGGCTTAAGGGGGGTAGATGAGTATAACCTCAGGAAGTGAACGTGGGCTGCGTTTTGTACCGAACACGATTGGATGTTTGTCCCGCTAAAGCTAAATCTTCTCACTCTTGACAATGGTAAAATCTCCACCGGAGATACCAGGCTGCCATGATTTTTTCACACGGGGTTACCTGTGGATATTCAGGCGAGGATGACTTTCAGATTCATAGAAGTTTCAGCGCCGGATAAATAAAAAAACCAAGGAGAAATTGCTATGGGATGGAATGTGACACTGAACGACGGCCGATTGGACGCAACCTATAATGGGTCGCTGGTTCTGGAAGGGATCAGCTTGCGTGCACAGAAGGGAGATGTAGAGACGCGCTTAGCGCTCGAGCTCTACGGGAGGCCCTACACGGTAACCGCTCCGGCTGGTGACCAAGTAATTACCCACTTTTCTCTGGTTCCCGAGGAAGAACGTCCGCAGGGGGTTCTTCTTGAGGTGGGTTGCGGACCAACCCGGATCTACCTCAGACTGTACCCCATCGGGGAGTGGTGGGAATATACGTTACACGGGAATATCTGCTGGGGCGGCGAACCTTACCTTTGCCGAATTGAACCTGGAGATCGCGGAGAGGTGGTGCAGGCTGGGTTGGGGCATGTAGAGGGCACACTCTGTGACTGCCTCTTCGATAAATGGACGGACCGGATCCTCCGGTTCGGAGTGGATGGGAAGCGGCAGATAAGAACGAACCGTATGACCGGAGCCCACAGCGTGGAGACTCGGGTGATCACGATCTTCGGGTCGATCCCGGAGCTCCTGTCGGCACAGGTAATTGAGGATTTCATCACAGAACACCGGGGTATGCCCCACTACAGGCCGTATGACCGGACACACCACCCTCTGCCGCCTTCCGGGTGGGAGTCCTGGTATTGTTATGGCCGGAAGACTTCGGAGAAGATCTTGGTGACCATCACCGACTGGTTGAAGGAGCACCTTAAGCCTTTCGGGTGCGTTGTGGTGCAGTGGGACGACGGTTACCAGGACGAAAGCTGGCTCGAATGGCGGGAGGACCTCTTCCCACATGGACCGAAGTGGATAGTGGACTACGTTCGTTCCAAGGGGTTCACCCCTGGTATCTGGGTTCTGCCCCAGTCGCTGGGCCACGTGGACTCAAAGTACTTAGAAACGAAACCCGAGTGGGTCCTGCGTGATCCCAACGGAAAAGTGTTCCGCCGTTTTGGCAACTATCCCTACGTTGACCCGACCCACCCCGAGGTGAAGCGGGAATGGTTCGAGAAGATCTTCCGCACAATGGCTCAGGAATGGGGCATCGACTTTTTCAAGATCGATGGCGAGGGGGAGATGCAGCAGTGGTATACCCTCTGTCGGGATCAGCTCTACGACCCCTCGATTACCCCAGACGAAGCCTACCGGGACTGGTTGGCAATCATTCGCAAGGCCATTGGGCCCAAACGGACGCTGCTGATCTGCGCTACACAGTGGCGGGCCATGGGGTTCGGAGACTGCTGCCGGACCGGGACGGATGTAGGGGAACACTGGCCGTCCGTCGAGCCCGCCCTTCAAGCTACTTTCTCCAACTATTGGATGCACACAATCGCCTGGTACTGCGATCCGGACGTGCTGATTGTCCGGCCGACACTCACGATGGACCAGGCCAGGGCATGGGCTAGCCTTTTGGGACTTAGCGGCCAGGTACTACTGGTATCGGATCCCGTGCACGAGTTACCCGAGGAACGGGTGGAACTGCTCCGACGGGTCTTTCCGGCACAGGATATCCGCCCCATGGACCTCTGGTCGCGTCCTCCCTACGGACCCTATCCGCAGGTTTGGGATCTGAAGGTGGCGACGGGCTGGGGCTGCTGGGACGTGGTGGGTCTTTTCCGGTGGTTCGAGGAGGATGGATCGGAAATAGATATTTCTCCCGAAAAGCTCGGCCTTCCTCCGGGAAGATATATGCTATACGACTTCTGGGGAAAGGAGTTCCTCGGGGAACTTGGAACCGGAAGGACTTTTCATCTTGAGCCCGAATCCTGCCTCGTCCTTTGCGTGCGGCCTTTCGAGAGTCTGCCCCTACTCTTCGACACGAACCGCCATATTACCCAATACCCAGATCTCTTGGCCCTCCGATGGGACCCGGAACAAGGTATCATGTCCGGGGAGAGCCTTTTAGTGGGCGGGGACATTTACGAGGTCAGGATTTTGGTCGAATGGGATGGAACCAGCTACGTTCCTCTCGAGGCATCCGCCAATGGAGCGGATGCAGAGTTTTACAGCGAAGGTCCGGTGCTGGTCCTGAGACTAAATAGCGATGCCTCCCGGAAGGTGCGATGGGAGGTGCGATTCCGGGTTGAAGGCTCGGAGTGAGAGCGGAGGAGATTATGGCGGAAGTATTTCTAAAGAAAACCGGAGATGTGGCTCGGACGATTCGGGAGTGGGGGGAGCTCTTCTCCGAGGTCATAAGGCCCAGAGATCGGGTGCTGATCAAGCCCAATTTGGGCGGGGGAAACGACCCGAGGACGGGGATGACGGCGCACACCGAGGTGATAGAGGAGGTGGTGGCTATGGCCGTGGACACAGGGGCCGGAGATGTGGTCATAGCCGAGGACCCCGCATCCATGCGGCCCGCCTCTGAGGTGTTCGGGGATTTCGGGCTGGCCACTCTGCCGTCGCCGGGCTTTCAATGCCGTGCGGTAAAGAGAGAAAGGAGAGAACGGATGACCATACGAGCGTGGACACCACAGGAGCATCCCCGGCTGTTCTTCGACCGGGAGGATGTGAAGAATCTACGTGCGAAACGAAAGGTCGATG
>DTYK01000155.1 GCA_012961925.1 Candidatus Latescibacterota bacterium | reverse complement strand
GGGCAGCCCGAAGCCTTCGCTCCATTGCATCGAAGGCGGGAGCCCTCTCCCACAAAAGAGTCTTCGGCTCACTCCTGAGAAGTCACAGCCACCTGTCGAACCAGTCGAATGCCTTTCTGCCGCTGAACTGATGTCCGCCTTCGAAGATATCGATATCCACCCGCTCTGGGACTCCCAACACCTCATAGACACGCTCCAGCTTCTTGTACTCCTCCTTCACCACCTCCAGCGTATAGAGAGGGTCCCTGGTGCCGTTTTCGATCAACAACGGTCTGGGGGCAATGAGCGCTACGATATCCGGTAAATCGGCGTATTTTAGGATGTTTGGAACATATTGGCAGGGACATTCTCCCCGGTCGATGAGCGTATCCTTGAAACTGGAGAAATAACCGCTCACCACTGCAACTTTTATTCTGTCGTCAAGGGCGGAGGTGTAAATCGTATGTGTTCCACCCCAGGACAAACCTACACAGCCAATACGTTCAGGATCCACCTCGGGACGGCTCAGGAGGTAATCTACAGCTCGCATGGCATCCCAGACCCGCATACCCACCATGATCTTGCCCAACAGTAGCCCACTGGTGAAGGCCCAGCTACAGCTCATATCGTCCTGTGCCCTCTCCCCAAAACACCGGGAATCCGGTGCGAGGGTGATGTATCCTTTACAGGCGAACTGATGGGCGTAGTCGTAATTTAACGGCCGGATGAATCTCTGACGATCCAGATCATCCCTCGCTATACCGGCGGCATCGTCTTTACCCCGCCCGTGTCCATGCAGGCAGAGCAGGGCAGGTGATTTCCGCCCTTTAGGTAGGTCTTTAGGGAGGAGCAAATAGGCTGGAACCGAGACTCCGGGCTCGCTCTCGAATACCAACTTCTCCCGGACGTAATCCTCCTCCTCGGTACGCCCTAAGATTTCGGCATCAAGCGGACATTTTTCCTCCGGAAAACCCCCTAACAGTTCGCTCAGTTTTGTCCGCAGACCCTTGTGCCACTCCTTCCATCCGGTTTCGTCGGTGGCATGGAAGGCGTACTGTGGCCGGATCTGGTCGTGAACTCTAAGCAGATAGGATAAGGTAGAATAATTGCGTTCCCTCATTTTAGCCCCCTTGGTAAACGGGATAGGCCGGCTCCCTGAGTTTACAATATCTTCCACGTTAGAGAATCGGAGGTAAAGGTCGAATTTAGTTAGAACTACGAAGAACAATAGATCAGCCTTGTCCTCTTCTTGTTTCTGATTCTTTTCCTGAGTTCTAATTCGACACCAGTCATTTTCTGGAGAAGTAACCTCTGCTTTTTGTACTGCTGACAAGAGAATAATCTCCATAAAATTAACATATCGTACCGGCTCTGTCAACTGAAATCGAAGTGGCTTCTTTAAAATGTAACTGAGGCACATGGAGTGCAGCTCGATTGTGACGTAGACCAAGGGTCGTGAGATTTTTCTCTTTTTTCCTGGATCTGGCTCAGACTGAAACCTGAAGGGGGACTGCGCTGCGGCTACCGCGATCTCAAGAAAGGGCTTGACTTTTATAAGCAGGGCTTATATTTTAAATGTGCCTGGAGGGGTCTGCACGAATTTCTGGGATTGTGGTGAATATAACAGTTGGCGGAGTTTATAATGATGTTTTCGGTAGATGGTATACAAAGGGGGTGAACGGTGAAGGTCTCACACAGGATAGTATTGCACTTTCCCCCACGCCTTGTTGACCAGCCCATAGTCTACAAGCTGGTCAAGGATTATAACCTGGTTTTCAATATCCTGAAGGCAAGCGTAACTCCGGGGGAAGAAGGTGTTCTGGTCTTCGAGTTGAGCGGCCTTGAACGGGACTATGAAGCTGGAATGGATTACCTTAAGGATCTCGGGGTAAGGATCCAGCCACTCGGTCAGGATATCAGGAGAAACGATACAAAGTGCACCCACTGTGGGGTTTGTATCTCCTTGTGTCCTACAGGGGCCCTCTTCCTTGATCGGGGGACGATGCTGGTGCATTTCGATCCCGAGAAGTGCACGGCGTGTGAACTATGCGTTAAACCTTGCCCTCCAAGGGCGATGGAGGTTCACTTTTGAACTGAAAGGGAGCAGATATGGCGGAGGTTAAGGTTAGCTGTGACGAGGCCCGTCATCTCCTCAAGCAGATGATGCAGATCCGGCAGTTTGAGGATAAGATCATGGACCTGTTGGCACAGGATATTGTCCAGGGCGGCTCCCATCTTTATGCTGGCGAGGAGGCTGTGGCCGTTGGGGCAATATCGGCCATAAGGCCCGATGACTACATTGCAAGCACCCACAGGGGACATGGGCATTGTATTGCAAAAGGCGGAAGGCTTCCCGAGCTAATGGCCGAGATACTGGGGAAAGCCACTGGCGTCTGCAAGGGAAAGGGCGGTTCCCTTCATCTGGCCGATGTTGCTACAGGGAACCTCGGCGCCAACGGAATAGTCGGGGGAGGGATGGGTATTGCCACAGGTGCAGGGCTCTCCATAAAGATGAGGAAGAGCGACCAGGTGGTCTTATGCTTCTTCGGAGACGGGGCCCTTAATTTGGGAATCTTCCACGAATGCCTGAACATGGCAGCCGTCTGGAAGTTACCGGTGGTGTATATTTGTGAGAATAATCACTACGGGATGTCGGTCTCCGTGAAGAGGGCCTGTGCCGTCGGGGATCTGACAAAAAGGGCCCTGGCGTATGATATGCCTGCTGAATCGGTGGATGGGATGGACGTGCTGGCGGTGAAGGAGGCCGTCTCAAAATGGGTCGGACAGGCAAGAGAAGGGAATGGACCGAGCTTCCTCGTCTGCCACACCTACCGGTATTACGGCCATTCTCGTAGTGACCCAAGGGTGTATCGAACCAGAGAGGAAGAGGAGGAGTGGCGTGCCCGGGACCCCATCAAGACCTTTTCCATTAGGTGCGTTCAGGAGGGGATTTTGAGTCAGGAGGAGGTAGAAGCTCTGGACAGGGAGGTCGCCTCTGAGATCGAAGAGGCGGTGAAATTTGCCGTGGAAAGCCCATGGCCTGAACCAGAAGAACTGTACGAGGACGTCTATGCGTGAGATAACCTATCGACAGGCTATAAACGAGGCGTTGGCCGAGGAGATGGAACGAGATCCTCGGGTGTTCATCATGGGTGAGGATGTGGCGATCTATGGGGGGGCATACGGTGTTACAAGGGGTCTGTATGAGAGATTCGGAGAGGAGAGGGTGAGGGACACGGCCATCTCCGAGGCGGCCATTGTGGGAGCCGGGCTCGGGGCGGCCATAACAGGGATGAGGCCTATTGTAGAGATAATGTACGTTGATTTTATGGGCCTCTGTATGGATCAACTCAGCAATCAGGTGGCCAAGATAAGGTATATGTTCGGCGGCAAGACTAAGGTGCCACTGGTAGTCCGGACAGAAGGGGGTGCAGGAAGAACCCTTGGAGCTCATCACTCTCAGAATCTGGAGGCGTGGTTTATCCACATCCCGGGTCTGAAGGTGGTTATGCCATCGACCCCTTATGATGCTAAGGGATTGCTGAAGTCGTCCATACGTGAGGATAACCCCATAGTCTTCATAGAACACAAGATGCTCTACAACACGAAAGGTCTTGTCCCCGGAGAAGAGTACACGCTCCCCCTTGGAGTTGCTGACATAAAGAGGGAGGGCGAGGATGTCACAGTTATAGCATACTCCCGAATGCTCCTCTTTGCCCTTGAAGCGGCCCAAGAGCTGGCAAAGGAAGGGATCAGCCTGGAGGTCGTTGATCCACGCACCCTGCTGCCCCTTGACATAGAGACGATCGTCGGTTCCATTAGGAAGACGAACAGGGTGATAATCGTTGAGGAGGACTGTAAGACCGGAGGGACAGGGGCGGAGATAGGGATGCAGATTGTGGAGAACGCCTTCGACTATCTTGATGCCCCGGTGGTACGGCTGGCCGGGGCCGATGTGCCCATGCCCAAGAGTCCGGTCCTTGAAGAACTCGCTATCCCCAGCAAGGACCGGATCGTCACAGCGGTAAAGGAGATGCTGGCGGGAGGGAGTAGCTTATGAGAGGAGATGAAATTGTGGAAGTCTGGGTCCAAGACAGGATATAAGGGGCCAATAGCAGGGGAATACACATCAGAGGGTATCAAAAGAGAACCCCTTTTCTTCTTGACTTTTTGTATTTACATACTTACATCATAGTAATACATAAACTATTGTAATACTAATATGGGGTGATGGTATGCCTAAAGTTGTAAGCAGAACTACTGTGACCAGAAAGGGACAGACCACCTTACCCAAAAGGATAAGGGAAATTTTGAACTTACTCCGTTACTTCACCAAAGATGGTCCTCAGAAGGCTGAGCAGGTTTTAAAATTACTGAAAAAGGTGGAGAGGAACGAAGAGAAGGTTATCACCAGCCCTTTAGTAATCTTCGAGATAG
>DTYK01000154.1 GCA_012961925.1 Candidatus Latescibacterota bacterium | reverse complement strand
CCATAATTGTGGCACTACTTTTTGACGATTTTCAAAGAGCGATGTAATATTCATGGGGCTTTGCGGAGCTAACCCCCTCACAACTGTAAAAGAAAAGTTTAACGATGTGTATGCTCTTTTGAGGATGGCATTGCTGAACCTTTCGCCCAATTACCGCTTTTGTTCTCAGGAAAACCCTCTCTTTAGACTGGCTGAAGTATCGAACCGTATCTCCTCTATCTACAAAAGTGATATCCACTGGCAGGGCATCAAAGATTGCTTCAATCTCCTCTTTTGATAACGCACCAGTTTCAAAGGGAACCATGCCTTCTACTCCAGGTTCAGAAGTTGGCGCCTTCCCCTCTTCAACTGTTATTTCAGGCGGTTCGGGAGTAAAACAACAATAGCCAAGCTCATCAAATTGGTTTCTTATATCTTTCCACTCATTTTCCTTTATGACATTTAAGGCAGTAGGAAAAAGAATGTTATTTTCCTTGTAAAAATGACTTGAAAGCACATCCGCCAAAGATAGTGCCACTTCTTCCAGTTGCTTTACAAAATCCTGAAAAACCACCCCCCTGTGCGTATCAATAAGTTTATAAAGTTTTTTTCTATCTCCCTTATCCTATCGTGCTCCGTCCACATAATTGCCGGTGGCTGCGTGATTCCATGTCTCTCAAGATAAGGGAAAAGGAGATTCTCTTCACGCAAATAGTGGCTTTCCGATTCTTTAAAATGCTCTGCAATGTGGGTTAATTGTCCCATCTTTTCACCAGCAGAGTCAAAATCCTTCGCCACTTTAATCTCCTTTGAAATATTCCTTAGCCCCTTGGAAAAATTCAGGAGCATTTTGTGCTCTTCCATAAGAATATGGACTGGATGCCATGCGGGCACTGAAGCTCGTTCCCCTTCGATAGCCTCCTTGAAAACAGCAAGGTGGACATCGCAGAGTCTCCGGACCTCTTCTTTTGGCATACCTTCTTTTATAAGTTCCTCTTCTACTTGTGCTATCTCAGCCGGCGTAAGACCTTTTAGCATTTCTTTGAACTTTTCCTTCATCTCTCCTGGGGTTGCACCTTCGTGCAATCTTTTTATCATCCCCTTTAGAATTTCCTTTTTATCTTCTTTATTGTCAAATAATTCTCTCATTGTTTTACCTCCCTCCCCCAGATCAATCATTTTTGGCATTCCATCTATTACGTCTTAGGTTGGCACTGTGCCATAGGGGGCGACCCATAGATCGCCCCCATCAGTCTATTCATTCGATCTCCACATTGACCGAATTCTCCCACACGCCGTGGATGTTGCAGTATTCCAACGCAAAGAGGGTGGCCTTGTTCTCCAGCTTCATGGTGAAGGTGACCTTAGGATAGGCAAATGCCGGTCCCAAATCAAATGTGGCTATGTGGACCGGGTTCCGTCCTTCCATTGCCGCGTACACCTGAATCCACTTGATGTGGTGCTCGATGGTGTTAGGGTGGGGAACTTCCTTTCCGATAGTGACAGTCACCTGGAACACCTCCCCTCTCTTCACCGAAGCCGGGGCCTCGACGACCGGGACGTGCTTTTCCTTGCCCTCCTTTTCCGGAGGATTGATAATATCCCCAAACCTTGCCATTCCGACACCCCCTTGCTGGATTTTAGCATTGGTCTTCACCGCGGGTTTTCATTTTAAATAGTATGCAGGGCAAAATAAACCCCCGCGAGAGTCACACGGTTGATCGTTTCCATCTGCTCTGTGCTCCCTCGTCAACATGGCTTTTTAAGCAATTTCATCGGCTGGCCGCAGCACACCAGTTCGCCGCCGCCAACCTCTTTCACTTCCACCACGTTGCCACAGACTTCGCATCTGTAGACCTCTCCAATCTCCTTGACCTTCGGCATTTTGCTCACCTCCTTAAAGTTTTTAGTTCTGTTTCTGTCCAACTTTCATCACCTGCCTTAGGAAGGCCGGTTCCGGCAGAGCGCCCTCAAACTGAATATCCTCGTTGATTACCACCTTGGGCACGGCGAAGACACTGTATTTGTTGACCAGATGGGGGAATTCAGCCGACTCAACCATATCAGCATGTATAAGATCGCTTTCCATGGCCAATTGGTGCGCTAACTTCACCGCTGCTGGGCAATAAGGACAGGTTAAGGTAACAAACACCTGGATGTGCACAAGACTGGTGAGTTTTTTCACCAACTCTCTGCTTTCGGATGCGAGTCCAGAATCCCTGGACGAAACCATTTTGATGGCTTCCACCAGCGAAGTGAACTCATACCCTCCGGGCAAACCGTAGAACCTTATCCCGTAGTCTTCTTCACCCATCACCACAATGGCAGGGATTTTGTCTACCTTGTATTCCCCGGCCTTCTCCTTGTCCGTGATGAAGTTATAAACTTTCACGCTGATTTTTTCACTCAGCGAAGCTAATTGTTCAGCTAACATGCGGTTTTGTTGACAGTATTGACACTCCAGTTCCTGAGTGAAGACAACGAGCTTGACCTCCTCCCCTAACCCGGCAAATTCCTTTCTTGCCCGCTCCTTCAGTTTGCCGTTTAGGATTGCCATAGCCTACCTCCTCGGTATTAATTTCCTATCTTGACTCTTTTTGCATTGGATGGCCTCCAAAAAAATGACATAAATTTTAAGATCTTGCCTTATGAAGGCGGTCATTATGCTCTTGCCATAAGGAGCTTAAAGACATCCCCCTTAAGATCCTTCTCCAGGATCAACTTCAATCCGCCACGCTCGATATTTCTTTCGGTTTCACGGTTGATGTTGAATCCTGCTACCCTCACTGTCAAAGGGTTTAAGACATCCATCAACTTTCCCAACAAAGGTTGTTTGCTTCGCACGTGTTCAAGGAGCAGAATCATTCCGTCCTTTTTGCATACTCTTTTTAACTCCTGAAAGCCTTTTACGGCGTCGGGTACCGAGCAGTAGACGAAGGTTGCCACAATGGTGTCAAATGAGTGATCCTTAAGGGCGAGATTTTCAGCATCCATAAGGGCTAAAGTCGGCTTTGTGGTTGCACGGGTAGCTTTCTTTTTTGCCCTCTCCATCATTTTTTGACTTATGTCTACAGCGAGCACAGAGGCGCCTTCTGGATAATAGGGAATGTTCTTGCCAGTGCCAATGCCAACTTCAAGCACCCTCCCGTTAACCATTCGTAAAAGGTCTTTTCGCCAAGACCTGAAAAAGGCGACTTCTATCGGTTTCTCGATGATGTCGTAGATCCTGGAGATACGGTTGTAGCGCCTCTTGGTCGCATCGGTTGCACTGGAATTCACGTGGGACACCACCCCCATTATAAGCTTTCGATAGCCTTTTCAAATTTTGAGCCTCCTGGCTGGCAGTCTCGCTTAACTTTCACCTAATAGATAACCATATGCACTCAACGCTGCCTTGGCGCCCTCGCCGGCAGCGACCACAATTTGTTTCTCCGGCACCGTGGTGACATCCCCAGCAGCAAAGATACCGGGGACGTTTGTCCTGCAGGCGCAATCGACCACTATTTCTCCCCAACCATTGAGCTCAACCACTCCTTTGGCAAAGCCGGAATTAGGAATCAAGCCTATTTCAATGAATACGCCCTGGACCGCCAGTGTTTGTATTTCACCTGTCTGAGTTGATTTGATCTTGATACCTGAGACCCTCGTCTCGCCTAAGATCTCCATCACCTCATATCCCAGGAACTTTTCCACCTTTCCCGATCTGTCTGCTCGTTCCACCAGCAGAGGGTCGGCTTTAAGTGAAGAAAGGGATTCGATGAGATAAATTTTGTTGGCAATTTTGACCAGATCAACCACTGCAGTCAGTCCGGAATTGCCACCACCAATCACCGTGACATCAAGTCCCGTAAATAAAGGGGCATCACACACCGAACAGTATGTAACGCCCCTTCCCACCAGTTCCTTCTCTCCCTTTACATTGAGCGGCCGTGAGCGTTTGCCTGAGGCTATGATTACGGCCTTCGTCCGATAGCTTCCGCCTCCAGAGGTCTCTACAGTGAATGTTTTATCCTCCTTGCCTATTCGGATTACCTCGGCGTTCTCTTTAATGGCTATGGGGTATTGGCGCACCTGGTGTTTGAATTTTTCAATCAATTCCTTTCCTGTTATGTAATAATACCCCATATAATTCTCCACATCGGATGTCAGGAGGACCTGTCCCCCGATATCTTTGGTTACCAACAATGTATCGATTCTCTTCCTTGCTGAATAGACTGCTGCAGTTAATCCGGCTGGCCCACCGCCGATTATGACCAATTCATAGACTTTGGCCTCATCAACTGCAGGCCTTGTTAGCTCTTCAGCCTCCGGTAAAATGACCCCTATGTCTTCTATTTTCGCCTCCATACTTCTTTCTCCGTATTACAGCCTCCAATTCACCTTGAAGGATTTCTACTGAGGTTTAACCTGTTTCACTAATTGCAGAAGTTTCTCTTTTATCATTTGCGTTGCCTGACGATACTCTCCTATTCCCTTTTCCCTGGGATCCGGGATATCTCATCCAACAGTTCTTCAAGTATCTCCTCCCCTCCGGCGTTTAAAATACCTTCAGCTAATTTAATCCCAACTAATTCAGCCTCTTCAGATTTCCCTCGTACTTTCCTTTTTATGATTTGCGTTCCATCTAAATTAGAAATCAAACCTTCAAGAGTTAAAATATTATTATCAATAAATCCATACGCCCCAAATGGAATCCGACAACCCCCGTGCATCCTTCTCAGAAAGCTTCTCTCAGCACTAATTGCTTGACGGGATTCTCTATGATCCAAATTCCTCACTATATTATATACCTCTTCATCGTTTTTCCTTATTTCAACTGCTAAAGCTCCTTGCCCAATAGCAGGGAGCATAATTTCAAAAGGGATTATTTCGGAGATTAGATTTTCAAAGCCCAACCTTTTAACTCCAGCAAAAGCAATGACAATTCCGTCAAGGTCTGAAGTGTTAAGCTTTCTTATTCTCGTGTCAAGATTTCCTCTTAAGTCAGTGATTATTAAGTCTTTTCTAAAGTTTAAAAGCTGAGACTTTCTTCTTAAACTACTTGTTCCTATTTTTGCACCTATGGGCAAATCTTTCAGTTTTTTTCCCTTTTAGAGATTAAGACATCGTTGGGAATTTCCCTTTTGGTAACTGCTCCTACCTCTAATTCTTCAGGAATTTCTGTAGGTAAATCCTTCAGGCTGTGAACAGCAATATCAATTTCTTTGTTTATCAATGCCTCTTCGATCTCTTTGGTGAAGAATCCTTTATCAGATTGCTCAAATAACCTCATATCGAAAAATTTATCCCCGGTGGTCTTTACCGGCACAGTCTCACATTTTATATCTTTAAAAATGTTTTCAATTTTCGCTTTCACCCAATTTGCCTGCCATAAAGCTAACTTACTTCCTCTTGTGCCTATCCTAACTCTCTTCATCCTCTAAATATTCCTCCAGAGCAAAAATGTCCCTGATGATATCCAGTTTCAATAATCCCATTTGAGAGTCTTCGTTAAATTCTTTTATTTTTATCAGGGTATTATGGAATAATTTATTCATCATACTTTTGGTCAGTAAATCAAGATTCCCCAAGTCTTCCTCTTTAAAATATTTACTGTTCTTTCTCAATTCAGAAATTCTAATATCTTCTATTCTTTTCCTGAAGACCCTTAATGATTGGGGTTATTTTCAAGGATCTATACCACTGGAAAAAATTTTTAGTTTCTTCTTCAATAATGCTGAGAACTTTTGGTATTTCACTTTTTCTTTTCTCCAGGTTCTTATCCACAATTTGTGGAAGGTACATAAAAGTCACAGTTGGGGGGATCATCAACAACATTGCAGAGGATGTTCTTCTTCTTAGCTTCTTTAATTACAGTTTTATTTATTTCTTCTGAATTCGTGGCGCCAAATATCAGAAAATATTTATCTAAATCACCTTCTTCATATCTTCTTTTTATAACTTCAATAGCACCATTTTCAGCCAGTTCTTTTAATTCTTTGGTAAATTTGGGACTGATAACTGTAACTTTAGCTTTTGCCTGAAGCAAGGCTTTAACTTTTCGAGTGGCAGTCTTTCCTCCCCCGATAACTGCACATCTTTTGTTATCGAGCTTAAGAAAAACAGGATATAGGGTATTCAATCTTTCCCCCTTCAATAAAATATGTGAAATGTGGTCAAAAAAATGTTTACAATAATCATCGAAAAAATAATGACCATAAAGCCGAAAAAAGACAGATAAGAAGTTATTATTCCCCCTCTTCCCCAGAACTTCTTTATTGCGCAGCTAATTCCAAATATAATCCAGGTAATAATTGCGACAATTATCTTAGGATCAAAAATCGACCTCTGATGAATTGCTTTAGAAAGCCATATTCCACCGGCGATGAGGGAGAGTGTCAGGAAAAACAGGCCAATATAGGAAGCTTTATAATTCATCTCATCTAATGTTTCTAAAGAGGGGAGCCTTTTATAAATTATTCCAAAATGTTTGGATTTTATATCGTGGAAAAGCATCAAATACATAATTCCATAAAGGGCAGCTATGCTAAAAGCTGAATAACCGAACGCAGCTGTTCCAGAATGAATTACCACATAGGTACTGCGTAAGATAGATTTTATCTCGTAAGAATAGGTTATATTAGCGGAAGATAAAGTTTGAAAGAGAAATACCATAATAAGAACGAAAAACCCGGTGGACTTCACTCCAATCTTGCATTCAATATAAAAATAGATGAGAACTATTGCTAAAGCTAAAATTGATAATAGTTCAAATACAGAGGCAATCGGGAAATGTTTAAAAGTGATGCTTCTTAAGATAGTATAAATGATGTGAAATGAGATCGAGATAGATAATAAGAATCTTAAAGTTTTTTCAAAAAAAGGGTCGTCTTTTAAAAAATAAAGTCCGTAATCAATGGTCGCTACAATGTGAAAGATCGGTAAAAAAGTATTCAGTAATTTGATCACAAATATCGTCATATTGATATCTCCTTTGTATGCTCTACACAAGGGATGCTCTCGACAATCTCGATCCCCTCTGACCTGTATTTGCACTCCTGTAGTCTTTTATCGACCTCTTGATCCTTTCCGTCAAATGGTCTGGAACCTCCAGGCAATCCCTCCTCATATCATGTGGAGGTCTTAACCCGCAGCGTTTTCCAGCCACTGTCTGCCTTGTTAAGCGAAGCGACGGCCTGTACCTTAGTGCAACTGAAGCGTGTAAGTTGGTGCTCTTTGTGTCTTTGTGGTTCGTTTTAACGTAGCAGTGCTGCTATGGAGGGCGCCAAAAAGGGAAAGGGTCAGATCCCTATCTCCCCATAGAAAGATCGGCGATAGAGAGCTTCTATCTCCTCAAGATCTGGTCTGCGGGGAAGGGCGGACAATATCCTCTCATTCTGCATCAGCGCCCCTGCGAATCCCTTTATATCCTCGAGCTTCATCCCGACATCCTCCCTTTCGGAACGAACTTCTGCCCGTGACCAGTAAGGCCTTTCTGCCCAGCCTATGTGCCTCCTGACCCACCTCCCCGATCGAGTCGTTGCCGAAAAGAATGCGAGTTGGCATAAGGTAGTCGAATCTCATCTGCAGGTCTCCTTATCGCATCAAAAGTGTTGATAACCCAGAGGGAACAGCTTTTCCTCATTACCGTCTTCGTCTACAATTACAATCATTTTCTCATCGTCTGTGATCTCCCCGATGACGGATATGGGTGTACCTGTGTTCTTCTCCACGTGGGATCTGACCGCATCCACCTTTTCGGGCGCAAGGGTGAAGAGAAGTTCAAAATCCTCGCCGCCTGAAAGGGCATAGTCAAGGACCGATTCCCCCCGTCTCCGAGCGATCTCTCTGGTATCCTCGTGTACTGGAATACTGGCGGCAAAGATCCTTGCACCTGTTCTGCTCTCGCGGCAGATATGGTTGACCTCGGAGGAGAGACCGTCGCTTATGTCTATCATGGCATGGACCCTGGCAACGTCTCCGATTGCCTTTGCCTCATGTATCCTTGGGACCGGTTCAAGGTGGCGCCTGATTGCATAACCGTATGTCTGGCCCTTCTCTTTCAGCGACTCAAGTCCAGCCTTCGACCCTCCGAGGTCTCCTGTGACACAGATAGCATCTCCCACCTTTGCACCCCGACGGGTGGCGAGTCGCTCCTCGTCAACTCGACCGACAACCGCAATCGATATCGTCATCCCGCCCATGGAAAGGGTTGTATCGCCGCCGACAATGTCACATCCGAACTTAGAGCAGACCCTATCCATGCCGCGATAGAGGTCTTCAACGTCCCTGACACGCATATGGCCCGGGAACGAGAGGCATACAACGGCCCAACGGGGTTCTCCTCCCATCGCTGCAATATCGCTGAGGTTGGCCGCCCCCGCCTTCCATCCTATCTGCCAGAGAGTTGCAAACTCCTGTCTGAAATGGACGCCTTCTACAAGGGTGTCGGATGTGATCAGCCAATAATTGCCGGACGTCTCCTTGATCACAGCAGCGTCATCCCCTATACCCAACACAACGGACTCCTTCTGGGTTGTCACACATCCTTTTATCTTTTCGATCAGTCCAAACTCCCCTATCTCCCTTATCTCCATCCCTCTCATCCCTCAAACACCCCGTCCGTAGTGCTTTATAAGCGGAATTGCTGATATCCAACGGGTTCGTAGCAGGCTCTTGAACTTGCATGTGAGGCCAATACAGCACCTATTAATTATTCTATCAGAATATACTTTTTAAAGATAAAGGATTGCTGAGTTTTTGGCAAGGAAAAAGAACTTGATGCCCTCATTCAATGAAGTAGTGAACCTCTCGCCGGTGAGTCAAAAAATCGTTGCCTGGCACAAGGAAAAAGCTTATATTAGAAGTTTAGAGGGGGATGAAGGTAATCTTTTTCATCCTTTGGTCAGAGAAGGGTGTAGGGTTTCGTCAGGAGTATCTTGAAGTGCGTAGGAATTTCTATCATTTATGAAAGGGCTATCGGGATGCTTTGCTGGGAAGGGTCGGGGGTTCAATGGTGTGGCATGTTTCAGTCGCGAAAGAGGATATGCTTTTTGGCGGAGGGAGCAGATTGATTAAGGCTGTCATCTTCGACCTGGACAATACCCTTGTCGATTTCGTGCGTATGAAGGAGAACGCTGTAGAAGCGGCGGCGGAAGCGATGATCGACGCCGGGCTGAAAATGCCCAAGGGGGAGGTGAAGGCAAAGCTTTACAAGATCTACGAGAAAGAGGGTATAGAATATCAGAAGGTCTTCGACCAATTCCTCAAAGAAGAGCTCGGTGAGATCGACTATAAGATCCATGCTGCCGGGATCGTTGCATACCGCAAGGCCAGGGAGGCCGCACTGGTGCTTTATCCCCATGTAAACCTTACCCTTATGGAACTTGCTAAAAGAGGACTTAAACTCGCTGTCCTTTCCGATGCTCCCCGGCTGCAGGCGTGGTTAAGGCTTTGCTATCTGCAACTCCACCATATCTTTGACTTTGTTCTTACCTTTGAGGATACCGGTATGCGTAAGCCCAGTCCGGTTCCGTTCAGGAAGGTCCTTTCCTTGCTGAAGGTTGAACCATCCGAAGCCTTGATGGTAGGCGATTGGCCTGAACGCGACATGGTTGGTGCCAAAAGGGTCGGGATCAGGACCGTCTTTGCCAGGTATGGTGATGCCTTCGGTACAAAGGAATCGGGGGCAGATTACGAGATCGATGATATAAGCGAGATACTGCAGATCATCGATGCCGAAGGTTCTAAGGGGCCCGAGGGATGATAGGAGCCATTGGCATAGACCTGGTGGAGGTGGATCGGATTCAGGCCGCGGCGGAGAAGTGGGGTGATAAATTCCTCCAACGGATATTTACAGAACAGGAGACCGGATACTGTCTGGCTCGAAGCGACAGCTATGGTTCCCTGGCCGTCCGTTTTGCTGCTAAAGAGGCTGTGGCCAAGGCGACCGGATTGGAGATGTCAGGCATGAGATGGAGGGACGTGGAGGTGGTAAATGACAAAAGGGGCAGACCGCAGGTGGTATTGCACGGGAAGGCCAGGAAGATGGTGGGGGAGAAAGAAGTTCTGTTGAGCATGTCGCATGCAGGGAAATACGCTATAGCAGTGGCGGTGTTGAAAGGCGGTCATTAATGCGTTACTGTATTATTAAGTCCAGCGAAGTCTTCGACCTCAAACCGACAAGAGGTCATCGCTCCTTATCCTTCCTTTTCTTTGCTTGCCCAAACCAAGCTTTCTTTACAAGAAAGCTTGAGCAAAGAAATACTCCCACAGCCCCATAAACTCTGCTGGGGATGGGAGGCGGGCGTTTTCGCTCAAGCCTTTTACGAAAAGGCTTGGAAGAAAAAGGAGGCGAAAAGAAAGGGCAACCCGAAGCCTTCGCCCCAACCGTCATCGGCTCACTCCGCTGCCCTTCCGCAAACTCGCCTTCGCTGGGAATCAGACAGGCGGAAGGGCGGCAGCTCCGTTCGCCGGATGGTTCTACGGCTCAGGCTTAAGGGTGCTTCATCTCTACATTATGCTAAACGGTTAGACTCGGCCCATTTTACATTGGATCGTCTCCAAGAACCTGACGTAATTTTAAGATCTCGCATTATGAAGCGAGGTTAAAGACTCAACTCCTGATTAAAGAGGGGTCTGGTCTATGAAGCTTGTCACAGCTCAACAGATGGCTAACATCGATAGGCGTGCCATCGAAGAGTTTGGTGTGCCAGGAATTCAGTTGATGGAGAGGGCTGGCGAGGGCGTATTCAACCTTATAAAAGAGGTGGTAGGAGAGGTTAAGGGGAAAGAGATAGGAGTCTTTTGCGGTAAGGGCAATAATGGAGGGGATGGGTTTGTGACCGCAAGGCTCCTCCATCAGGATGGAGCGTCTGTGCTGGTTCTCCTCCTGGGCAGAAAGGATGACCTCCGCGGTGATGCTGAAATCAACTTGAAAAAGACGCTCGATCTGGAGATCCAGGTGACAGAGGTATTGAACGAGGACGATCTGTCCTCAGTAAAGGAAGTCCTTAGGAGCGCCGAACTGATCGTGGACGCCTTATTCGGGACGGGGATGAGGGGTGTGGTGAAAGGGCTGGCTGCAAGCGTTATCGAGATGATTAACAATAGTAGCAAGCCTGTCATCTCAGTGGATGTACCATCGGGTTTGAGTGCTGATGGGGGCCAGATCTCTGGATCCTGCATTCAGGCGATGGCAACGGCCACCTTTGGATTGCCAAAGGTCGGGCAGGTTTTCTATCCCGGCAAGAGCAGATGCGGAAGGCTGAAGATAGTGGACATCGGGATTCCAGCCGAAGCTGTGGATCAGGAGGGTTGCAGGGCGAACCTCATAATGGAAGGGGATGTCGCAAGGCTGTTGCCCAGACGCAAGCCCGATGTCCATAAGGGAGATTGCGGGCGCATCATTGTGGTTGCAGGGTCGGTCGGTATGACAGGAGCTGCTGCCCTCACATCCATGGCTGCACTGAGGATCGGGGCTGGACTCGTAACCCTTGGGGTACCGGCAAGTCTCAACGATATACTTGAGGTCAAACTGACCGAGGTTATGACAAGACCTCTGCCCGAGGTGAGGAAGCGGCGGTGTATTGCCCTGCGTGCTGTAGGCGAGATAAGACGCCTGCTGGATGGGGCCGACTGTCTGGCCATTGGGCCAGGACTGGGGATCCATCATGAGACATCGGAACTGGTAAGGCGAATTGTGAAGGAAGCCAGCCTTCCCATTGTGATCGACGCCGACGGGCTGAACGCCCTGGCCAAAGACCTATCTCCTCTGAAGGATACCGCCGCGGAGGTGGTGGTCACCCCTCATCCTGGGGAGCTATCAAGGATTACAGGCCGACCGGTCAGTGAGATCGCCTCTGATCCTGTAATGGCGGCGACGGAGTTTTCAGGAGAGTTCGGGGTGGTGGTTGTCCTGAAGGGAGCACCGACGGTCATAGCCGGCCCAGACGGAGAATTCTACGTCAATTGGACCGGAAATGCCGGCATGGCTACAGGGGGCTCGGGTGACGTTCTTACAGGATCCATAGCAGGTCTGATCGGGCAGGGTTTGAGCCCCCGGGAGGCCAGCATCACCGCGGTCTTTTTGCATGGGAAAGCAGGTGATATAGCCAGAGATCGTAAAGGGGAGATGGGGCTGGTGGCAGGGGATATACTTGATCTGCTGCCTGAAGCTGTTATAAGGGTGGCAGAGCACAACAGAAGGAGGTGATCTTACATGAACTTGATCTGGCTTGGACATGCCGCATTCCTGATCGTCTCCCTTAGTGGCCAGAGGATACTGACCGACCCATACCAATCGGGCGCCTTTGGCGGTGCAATCGGCTACAAGGCCATCGAGGACACGGTTGACGTGGTTACGGTGAGCCATGAACACCTCGATCACAATTACACAAAAGGGCTTCCAGGCAGGCCCCTTGTGGTAAAAGGTCCAGGGATGCATCAAGCATCAGGGTTCACCTTCAAGGGGGTTCCATCGTACCATGATGAACATAGAGGGCGAGATCGAGGAACCAACACCATCTTTGTCTTTGAGGTGGACAGCCTCCGTATATGCCATCTCGGGGATCTGGGCCACACCCTCTCGAAAGAACAGATCGATGCGATCGGGGAGGTTGATGTGCTCCTCATACCTGTCGGAGGGTACTATACGATCGATGCAGATAAGGCCTCTCAGGTTGTCAAGCAGCTTTCACCAAAGCTCGTAGTTCCGATGCATTTTAAGACAAAGTCGGTACGTCTTCCCATCGCCCCTGTTGATGAGTTCATCAAGGGGAAGAAGGATGTGGAGTGCCTTGACTCGTCTGAGATCACCATCACACGGGGGGCCTTGCCGGAGCAAACCAGGATAGTGGTGCTTAAGCACAGGCTATGAGTATCATAGGGATGGTGATGTTATTGGACCTTATGAGGTGGTTTGCAGACAGGATACGCATAAGCTTGTTCCGGAGGCATAAGGATAACCTGGAGCGCGCACACTCAAGGGATGTTCGGAGGAGGAGAAGGTGGTTGCTGGAGGGTTAAGGAGATCCGAAGTCCGGATAAGACCCGTCTTGTTCCTCGTCTTTCTGTTACCCTTTCTCCCGGGGTTCGGTTGTGCTTATTATAGATCCTTTCGGGCCTATTATAACACCTTCTACAATGCCCGGAAGCTCTTCGATCAGGCCGAGGAGGAACGCCTCAGATCCCCCGACGGTGTGATCTCCAGATCGGCCATCGCCCTCTATGACCAGGCCATTCGAAAGGCATCGAAAGTCGTGGCATTCTATCCTCAAAGCGGTCTGGTTGACGACAGCCTCTTCCTGATAGGATTGGCCTTTTATCGTAAGGGAGACCATTCAAAGGCTGTAAAAAATTTCGAGGAGCTTGAGAGGAATTTTCCTGACAGCAAATTCATTCGACGGAGTCGATACTGGCAAGCCCTCTGTTACTGGGAGATGGAACGATATGAGAAGGCCTCCGAGATTCTCAACGGATTGGCGGAGGGTACACACGATCTCTCCGATGATGCCCTCTTCTCCCTCGGAAAGATGGCCTATGAGCGGGGGAGTTATCCGGAGGCTCTGGAGCAGTTTAATGCCCTGGTCTCTCGATTTCCAAAGAGCGACTTAGTTATCAAGGCGTATTTCGAGATAGGAGAGACATATCTGGCACTTGAGCAATTTGACGATGCCATCAAGGCGTTTCAAAAGGCGGCGAAGACGTCGGGCAGGGAGGTGGGATTTCGTGCTAAACTCAAAATTGGCGAGTGCCTTGAGGGATCAGGACGATTTAAAGAGGCCCTGGATCTATATAGGGGACTCCTGGACGGGGAGGGGTCTCATAGACCGGAACCCGAGGTGGTCCTTCGAATGGCCGATTGTTATGCCCGGCTGATGGAGATCGACCGAGCACTCGAAGGGTACAGGAAGGTGGCAGAAGACTATCCAAAGACGCGGTACGCAGCTCAGGCATACTACCAAATGGGAATGATCTACCAGAGGACGCTTGACAGCCTGAGCCTGGCCAAGGATTATTTCAATAAAGCAAGAAGTGAGGATCCAAGAGGTTCCTTTTCAGCCAAGGCCGAGGCACGCAGCGAGGAGATCGATAAACTGGAGAGCTACCGTAAGGCGAAGACTGATTCTCCTGACACCGCATTCCTCCTTGCCGAACTTTACCTCTTTGACCTCTCTCAACCGGATTCAGCCCTAACAGAATATAAGCGGATTCTGGACCAGTTTCCAGGGAGCAAATTTGCCCCAAAGGCCGCCTACGCCATAGGATGGATATTTGAAAACGTTATGGAGGATAGCATGGAGGCAAGGGGCTATTTCGAAAAGGTGCTCAAGGAATACCCGGAAAGCCCTTATGCGGAGGATGTCCGGAGGAGGTTAGGGGTTAATGATCCTGCAAGGAAGCTCCGATCGGCACCGGGCCCTACAAGGTAGTAGGACAGACCACCGGACAAGAGGTGGTCATGGATGCCT
>DTYK01000153.1 GCA_012961925.1 Candidatus Latescibacterota bacterium | reverse complement strand
AATAGAAGGGATCAAGACCACAATTCCTTTCCACCAAAGGGTTATGAGAGACCCTTGTTTCAGACAGGGAGGCATGAATACTGATTACGTCGAGAGGCTGAACCTTGTGGGCCAATTGGTAGAAGGTTCAAATTCCCCACCGACGGGAGAAGCCAGTGTCTGAACGGAGAGGGGTATCTCGGGAGTGATAATAGGACCAAAAAGTACTTCACAATGTAGCGGGAGGCTTTTTGGGGAAACGTCAACCGAAGGAAAACCATGGGAAGAAGGAGGAAGTATGGCTCTAAAAGAACTGCTTTTTTCAGATGGCCATGCCTGGGTGCTTTCTGAAGGAGAAACCGCCACAATAGGGATGACCGAGTACATCCAGGAAGAACTTGGTGATATACTCCTTGTCGATCTTCCTGAGGTAGGGGAGAAGGTGACCCAGGGTGATCTTCTCGGCACAATAGGAGGGGTAGAGACAGTTTATGAACTTCTTGCACCACTGTCAGGGGAGATTTTAGAGGTTAATGAATCCCTCAGGGATGACCCAGGCCTGGCCAAAAACGACCCGTATGGAGAAGGCTGGATGGTCAAGATCCGACTCAGTGATTCCAGGGAGTTAGACTCATTGATGGCGGCAGAGGAATATGAGAGTATGACGGGAAGATAATTATGCTGCTGGCCCTCGAAATAGGCAACTCAAACATACATCTTGGTCTTTTTAAGGCAGGAGAACTGATCCATCACTGGACCTTTAAATCAGACCTAACCAGGTCAGCGGAGGCGTATGAAGTCGATCTCCTGTCAGCCTTAAGGTACCGAAATATCTTTCCCAAGGATATTGGCGACGTTATGGTTGCATCGGTGGTCAGAGACCTATCCAGTGTCTTCTCAGCTCTGTTGCGAGAGACGTTTCAAAAAGAGCCATATTTTGTCACACACCGATCTGATCTTGGAATTAAGATCTGTTACAACCCGCCCGAGGCTGTCGGCATCGACAGACTGCTTGGGGTGGTTGCCGCGTATAACATCTATGGTGGACCAACGATAGTTGTAGACATCGGGACAGCCGTCACGTTTAATGTCGTTTCGGGGGATGGGGAATTTTTAGGTGGGGTTATCGCTGCAGGGCCAGGGCTCTGCGCAGAAGCCCTCCTGCAAAAGACAGACCTCCTTCCTTTTATAGAACCCGAGTTTCCACCACAGGTGATCGGCAGATCCACCCAGGACTGTCTGAAATCCGGACTCACCTATGGTACAGTAGAACTGATCGATGGCCTCACCCAAAGAATAGCCGATGAACTGAGCACCGAAACGAAGGTCGTCGCCACCGGTGGGCTTGCTGATCCCCTGCTCAAAAGGTCCAGGTCCGTCAGCACCATCGACCCTTTTTTGGTGCTAAAGGGGCTGCAGATAGTCCACAAACGCGTAGAAAAGGGAAAATGCGAAAAAAAGAGAGAACAACTCTAAAATTGAAAGAAAGACGGCGCTATTTTGCCCAGAACCGGATTTTGAGGAGTTGCAGGATAGTTTGAGGTTTTGTATATTTAGCACTCCTCTTCGAAAAGTGCTAACAAAGGAGGTGAGCGTATATGAAGGTGAAGCCCCTTGGTGATCGTGTGTTGGTGAAGCCGATTGAGGAATCCGAGGAGGTAAAGGGGGGGATAATCATCCCCGATACTGCCAAGGATAAACCTCAGGAAGGTGAGGTAAGGGCAGTAGGTACCGACGAGGATTTGACCGTAAAGGTCGGAGATACCGTTATTTACGGCAAGTATGCAGGCACTGAGGTGAGGATTGATGGTGAGGATCTTCTCATCATGCCTGAGGACGACATCCTGGCTGTTGTTGAGAAATAGGAAGGAGGCTTGGCATGGCTAAGCAGTTGGCGTTTGATACGAAGGCAAGGGATGAATTGAAAAAGGGGGTTGACATCTTGGCCGAGGCGGTGAAGGCCACGCTTGGCCCTAAAGGGCGCAACGTGGTACTGGACAAGAAGTTCGGCTCGCCGGTTGTGACCAAGGACGGTGTCACCGTTGCTAAGGAGATCGAACTGGAGGAGCCCTATCAGAACATGGGCGCCCAGATGGTGAAGGAGGTTGCCTCTAAGACAAGTGACGTTGCGGGTGATGGAACGACCACGGCAACCGTTCTTGCTCAGGTGATCTTCAAAGAGGGCCTGAAGAATGTTGCGGCTGGAGCTAATCCCATGGCTCTGAAGCGCGGCATGGAGAAGGCTGTCAAGGTTGTTGTGGAGGAACTGAAGAATATAAGCAAGCCTGTGTCTGGCAAGAAGGAGATCGCCCAGGTTGGCACAATTTCCGCTAATAACGATAAGACCATCGGGGACCTTATAGCGGAGGGTATGGAGAAGGTTGGGAAAGACGGTGTCATCACGGTGGAGGAAGCGAAGGCCACGGAGACATCTCTCGAGGTTGTAGAGGGGATGCAGTTTGACCGCGGTTACCTGTCCCCCTACTTCGTCACAGATCCTGACAGCATGGAAGCTATGCTGGAAGGTGCTCTTATTCTCATCCACGATAAAAAGATCTCCACTATGAAGGATCTGCTTCCCATACTCGAAAAGGTCGCCCAGATGGGCAAGCCTCTCCTGGTTATTGCAGAGGATGTCGAGGGTGAAGCCCTGGCCACGCTTGTTGTGAATAAGATCCGTGGGTCCCTTAAATGTGCTGCTGTCAAAGCCCCTGGCTTCGGTGACAGGCGAAAGGCAATGCTTGAGGATATTGCCATCCTGACCGGTGGGAGGGTGATCTCTGAGGAGGCCGGTTTCAAACTTGAGAATGCCATGATATCGGATCTGGGTACGGCAAAGAGGGTCACCATCGACAAGGACAACACCACCATTGTAGAAGGGGGTGGCAAATCGGAGGATATCAAGGGCCGGGTAGAGCAGATCCGTCGTATGATCGAGGAGACAACCTCCGATTATGACAGAGAGAAGCTGCAGGAGCGTCTGGCAAAGCTGGCTGGCGGTGTAGCTGTCATCAACGTGGGAGCAGCTACTGAAACAGAGATGAAGGAGAGGAAAGCCCGAGTGGAGGATGCCCTACATGCCACCAAGGCAGCGGTCGAAGAGGGGATAGTACCTGGTGGAGGGGTGGCCCTCATCAGAGTGATCGCCGCCCTGGACAGGGTAGAAGCAGAGGGCGACGAAAGTGTCGGTGTTGATATAATCAGGCGCGCCCTGGAAGAACCAGCACGACTTATAGCTGAGAACGCCGGCCATGAGGGCGCTATCGTTGTCCAGCACATAAAGGAGGGCAAGGGGTCCTTCGGCTTTAATGCTGAAAGTGAGAAATATGAAGACCTTGTGGAGGCCGGCGTGATTGATCCGACAAAAGTCGTCAGGATTGCGGTTGAGAACGCAGTAAGTATTGCATCGTTGCTTCTGACCACTGAGGCCCTGGTTACCGACATCCCGGAAAAGGAGGAGAAGACACCTCCACCTCCGGGAGGGGGATACGGCGGATACTAAACGGTGCGCTTGTAAATCAAAGGGGCGGTCTACTTCGCTATGGTTCTCTTGAGATCCCGACAGGGGCTGTCGGGATCTTTTCTTTTGGATTGAGGTCTAATAACATTGGGTCTTATCCTTATAAAGAAAAGTGCCAATATATATAGGTGAAAAGGAGCAATTAGGGTGGAACCCTAAGGGATGGGCTCCACCGGCCAATTCAAGGGGATCGGTTAAAAACGGTTATATTGGGAGTCCTGCAACAAAAGGGCTTGACAAGCCACTTCTCTTTTGTTACATTAACTTTTACTTCCGGGCGTTTTCTCCATGGTCTGTTCCGAACCTAAATCCGGAAAGTTGAACACTGAAAAACATCGGTGTTCATTCAGCGTTTCCGGATCTGGGGTGAAAAGGGAAACCATAGGGGAGGACATATTCCTGAGAGTTCATCCTTCAACTTTTTCCATTCCCATGTCATATAGATCCTTTAAGGTCCTTACGGTCGTTGGAGTTTTAGCTGGCGTTGTTGATCTGGCTTTCGGCGCTCGCATCCATGATGACGCTGGGACGACGGGCATGGCCTTTCTGAAGATCGGGGTGGGCGCCCGAGCTGTAGCTATGGCTGGAGCATATACAGCGGTGGCAGGTGACCAGACCACAAGTTACTGGAATCCCGCCGGATTGGCAAAGATCAAAGGCAGGGATGTGAGCTTGATGCATACTCAATGGCTTCAAGGGATAAGATACGAATACGGAGGGCTGGCCACCGGCAACGGCCGAAGAGCCTTCAGCATAAGCCTTGCCTTCAATTCCGCCGGTGAACTGGAACGAAGAACGGGTCCGACAAGGCAACCCCTGGGCACCTTCAACGTCTACGATGTGATGTTGGGACTCTCCTCTGCCTGGTCCGTCAGTAATAACTTTGATATCGGGATCACAGGAAAATTTTTATATGAGAAGATATATATCGAGAGTGCATCGGGGGTCGCTTTCGATGCTGGTCTCCTTTATCAGACCCCTGTTACAGGGCTTAACCTTGGCCTCTCAGTTCGCAACCTGGGAAGGACGAATAGGATGAGGGAGGAAAGGATTAAGCTCCCGAAGGAGTTGAACCTCGGGGCGTCCTACAAATTTTCCGATCCCTTCGGAGACATCCTGGTTTGTCTCGATCTACGTGTCCCTGATGACTACTGGAAAAGCATCCAGGCCGGCATTGAATACAGCTTTCTGGACCTGTTTTCCCTGCGGGTCGGATATCAGACGGGATATCAGGAAAGGAACATCTCTGCGGGTTTAGGTATCAGGTTTGCGGGCTGGAGGATAGATTACGCATGGGTTCCCTATTACTTAGACTTAGGGGATACCCATCGGTTCTCCCTCCGGTTAGAGCTGTAGCTGGTTGGGGCGAAGGCTTTGAGCAAGCAAAGAAAAGGAAGGATAATAAGTGACGAACTCTTGTCGGTTTGAGCCCGAAGACTTCGCTACAAGCTCGGAGGCACGTCTTACCCAGGATGAAATGCTAAAGCATTAACTCCTGTGGAATGCCACGGTATGACAGATGGAATCGATCCTTAAAAAGGTTCTGAGTACGGTCTCTGCCGACTACGTTGAGGTCAGGCTCGAGGAGAAGTCGAGGACCAGTGTTGTTTATGTTGGAAAAGAACTCGAAGATGCGGGTACGAAAACCGTTCTTGGCGGAAACGTGAGGGTCTATCACAAAGGAGGCTGGGGATTTGCCTCCTTCAATGACCTCAACGAGCTCCCCAGGTGTGCACGTGATGCAGTAAATCAGGCCAGGCTCATCGGTGGCGATGCGGCCGGGCTGGCCCGCGTCCCTGTTGTTCACGAGATCGTGGACGAGAAGGTGGGTCTTGATCCTCGGGATGTATCCCTGGAAGAGAAGGAAGAGCTGGTCAGGCGATATAACCAGATCATCCTTAATTCTCCTAAGGTTCAGACCTCCCGTGTAGTTTACAGGGATACTATTGTGAAAGAGGTTTTTGGTAATTCTGAGGGTTGCTATATTGAGCAGGAGAAAGTATATACGGGTATATCCTATTCTGCTATAGCCAGGGATGGTATTAACCTTCAGAGGGCCTGGGGCAGCAAAGGTGATCGACGGGGCTACCGCGTCGTGACCGATCTGGAGCATGAGATAGAGAAGAGCGTGAAAGACGCTGTGGATCTACTCTCAGCGCCTAAGGTTAGCCCCGGGCAGTACACCGTCATACTTGACCCTGAACTCTCCGGGGTCTTCGTCCATGAAGCCTTCGGCCATCTCAGCGAAGCAGACTTCCTGTACGATAATCCGGAGCTACTGGAGAAGATGAAGCCCGGCACTCGATTCGGTCCGGATGAGCTCTCGATTGTGGATGACGGATCCCTTCCCCAGGAGAACGGGTATAACAGATATGATGATGAAGGGGTTCTTAGCAGGAGGACCTACCTGATACGGGAAGGCATATTATCCGGCCATCTCCATTCAAGGGAGACAGCCGGGAGGATGGGGGAGGAACCGACAGGCAATGCCAGGGCCCTCGACTACCGGTTCAGGCCTATAGTCAGGATGAGCTGTACATACATAGAGCCAAGAGAATGGAAGTTCGAGGAGATGCTTTCTGAGGTGAAGGATGGCATTTATGCCATCGGGGTACTCGGTGGCCAGACCGGACTTGAGATGTTTACCTTCACCGCCATGAAGGCTTATCTCATTAAAGATGGCAAGTTAGGTCCAATGGTCAGGGATGTGGTGTTGAGCGGCAACGTGTTCGAGACCTTGATGAACATAGACGCCATTGGCGATGATCTCAGGCTTAAAGGGGGCCTGGGGGGTTGCGGGAAGCAGGGCCAGAGCCCTCTGCCGGTCTCCGATGGTGGACCCCATATACGCGTGAAGAAGATTCTGATCGGGTAGACGACACCAGGATGCGAGAGGATTTTATATATAGGAACCTGGAGATAGCAAAAAGTAGAGCTGAGGCAGCGGAGGTTATTCAGGTCAACTCAGAGACCACCTCCGTCCAGTTCAAGGCCGGGAGGCTCGCTACAGTCGAGACAAAATATGAGAGTGGTGTGGGTCTGCGGGTCATCGTTGATGGAAGGATCGGATTTTCGAGCACGACCGATGATTCAAAGGCAGAGGAGCTTGTCGGGAATGCGGTTTCAAGCGCCAGGTTTGGACAAGCAGCGCGGTTCGAGCTTCCCGGGTCAGTGGAGTGGGCCCATAACGACAAGAGTAGCCCAGCTTCAGGTGTCGACGATTTAAAGCTCGTTGATGAGCACGTTCTGAATTTCACCCTGCAAAAGGCTGTGGAGGAAGGCAGGAAGGCAATTGAACTGATAAAGGAGGCCAGGCCCGAAGTTTTGACCGACATCCTAATTGGGAAGACGCGCAAACAGGTGAGGATCGTTAATACATCTGGGTTGGACCGAAGTTACGAGAAGACGGTCTTCCGATACTATATCATGGGGATGGTGGTTAACGACCAGGGGTTTCTATTGGTAGAAGAAGGCAGAACTTCAGGTAAACTGAGGTTGGAGACCGAAGGATATGTAGGCTCCCTGGTAAGAAAGGTGAAGCTGGCCGACGCGGTGGCTGAGGTGAAGACGGGAAGGATGCCTGTTATCTTTGTTCCCGAAGTGCTGGCCGATCTACTGGAGGCATTAGAGATTGGTACCAATGGCAAGATGGTGCAGAAAGGGTCCTCGCCTTTGGCCAACAGGATCGGGGAGCCTCTTCTGGACAAGAGGCTTACGATCGTGGATGACGGAAGGATTGATTATGGCGTTGGAAGTGCCCCCTTCGACGGTGAGGGAGTGCCTACGGGAAGAACGGTACTCTTTGAGAACGGCGTTCTGAGAGGTTATCTATTCGACCTCCAGACGGCCGGAATAATGGGGTGTCGCCCTACAGGAAACGGAGGGCGCGGATTTGATTCCCTACCGACTCCGGAGACCACAAACCTCGTTATTCATCCTGACAAGACACCGCTGGAAGAGATGATTGGGTCTCTGGAGTCAGGGCTGATAGTCTATCAGGCCTTGGGAGGAGGTCAGAGCAACCTGATGGCAGGTGATTTCTCTCTGAACGTACACCTCGGGTACAGGATAGAAAAGGGGATGATCACTGGAAGGGTTAAGGATACGATGATATCAGGAAACATCTATCATCTCCTCAAGGATCTTGTTGCAGTGGGGGATCGGTGTGAGGAGATCGGTAACCTCCAGGTGCCTCCTCTCTGCCTCCCGGATGTGAGCGTGGCGAGCGGGATATGAAGATATCCGACCAAACGCCTCATGCCCTTGCAGGGCACCATGAAGCATGAAAAACTATTTTCGGAGCAAAGAGAAGCAGTTCAATAGATCATTCGAGGATAGGGTGCGGTTATGGACATCAGATTTAAACGGGGAAACGGTGGAGAAGGCATCTTTTTAGAGGCTTATGAAATAGAACCTGTACGCCAGAAGCCATCTATCCCACGGGTTCAGGCACTGCTCTTAGTGGCCACTGTATTTACAACAATGGTGGCCGGCGCAATGCAGGCAGGTGTCAACCCATTCTCCGATCCTCTACAGATCTACCGTGGCATTCCTTTTTCAGCGACGTTGCTTACCATCCTCGGGGTACATGAGATGGGGCATTACTTCACATCCCGTAAGTGGGGTGTCAGGGCGACCTTACCGTATTTCATCCCGGCCCCTTCTTTCATAGGGACCTTTGGCGCGATTATCCGGCTCAAGTCGCAGATACCTAACCGAAAGGCCCTGGTCGAAATTGGTGCAGCCGGCCCAATATCGGGTTTTATCCTTGCAGTACTGGCTTCAATAATAGGGCTGGGGTTATCCCCGGTCGTCAAGACATCTGAGCTTGCTGGAGGTATCTCCCTGGGAGGCTCTATATTGTTCTCCTTT
>DTYK01000152.1 GCA_012961925.1 Candidatus Latescibacterota bacterium | reverse complement strand
CAGAACGCGTATAAGATAGAGAACTGCTATCAAAAACAGGAGCACCCACAGGAGGGACTTCACTCTACCAGCCTTGCGTGGAGGCACCCTCCGGAATTTAAATCTTCCGTGCCCGACATCCTCCCTTCTCTTAATGGAAAATGTCCTTCGCCCTTTCCCTCTCACCGGTCCTCCCCAACAGCATATTAGAAGTACTTATACCCGATGAAAAGTTGGCTGAAAAAGTTGACGAAAGGGGAGATTAAGAAGGCTACCACAGGTACTCTGCTCCAGTATCCAAGTAGTATGACTCCGACAAGGATCATCGGTCCATATCTCTCGAGTTGCCTAAATTTATACTCCTTGTCCGCCGGTAGAAGGCCCATCAAGATCTTCGAGCCATCCAGGGGAGGAATGGGTATCAGGTTGAAAAAGGCCAATATCAGGTTTATAAATACCCCGAACCGCAACATCCATAGGAGTACCGGCACCTCTAAGCCCCAGAAGAGAAGAATCCTGAAGACCACACCACAAAGGGCAGCGGCCAGTATATTAGCCGTCGGACCGGCAAGAGAGATCCAGATCATATCCCTCTTTGGGTCGCGTAGATTATAGGGATCGACCGGCACAGGTTTGGCCCAACCGAAGTGCACTAAGAAGATCATCAGGGTACCCAAGGGGTCGAGATGGGCCAGTGGGTTGAGCGTAAGCCGTCCCATAAGTCTGGCCGTGGGATCACCGAACCTGTCCGCCACCAGTCCATGAGCATATTCATGGATGCTGAGGGCAAACAGGATCGGCGGCGCCGCCAGTAACAACTGCACTAAAAAACTCATAATTGATGAATAATTAATTACCTTGACATCAGCCTCTTTGCCAGCTCAAGCTCCTCCTGCTTCGAACCGACCTGACCATCCAGCCTCGCGGCCAAGACCCTGTTCAAAATCCTTCCGAGCTCAGGGCCGGGCAACAATCCTAACCGCTCAAGATCCCTGCCTGTTATGCGTGTCCTTACATCTCTCAGCTTCTGGATGTAAAGGGATATCCTGTCCCGGAGGATCCCTATGGAACAGGCTGCCAGAAAGAGGAGCAGCTCGAGGGGAACGTCCTTCAGCAAGAAGTAGATCCGGCTCGGATTTATCTGTCCGGCGCTTGTCAGGTCTCCGTCCAACCTTTCGCTCATACCCTCAAGTCGATCCACGCATATGCCTGCTCTCTTCGGAAGTCTCAGCCTCATCGCAACCTGTCTCCGTTCATCAGGCTGAAGTGGATAAATTAAGGCAAGAAGATAGACGACCCAACTGTCAATACGAAGTTTAAATTGATAGAGGACATCGGCAATTGAACTGAAAAGCCTCTCGGTCGAACGGGAAACCCCGAGCGATGGATGAATGGCACAAAGGATCCCGAGCTGATCGAGGCGCAGAACAGCAGGCAGTGGATCTGCCTCTTTTAAGATAAGAATGATCTCTTTGCCGATGCGTTCGTTGGAGGCCTGATCCAGAAGCCCTTGCTCAAGGGCTTCCCGTAATAGACGCTCGGTCTTTTCATCCATCGAGAAACCGTAACGTCCTTCAAATCTGACAGCACGGATGATCCTCATCGGGTCATCCACGAAGCTCAGGTCATGTAATACCCGAACCACCCCTGCAGCCAGATCACGGTACCCGCCAAAACGATCGACAAGCCGTCCGTAGCTTCCTCTATTAAGCTGAATAGCCAGTGAGTTGATCGTGAAATCCCGCCGGTAAAGATCCTGCTCTATCCCACTTGCCTCCACAACAGGTAATGCCGCCGGTCCTTCATATTTTTCAGTCCTGGCAGTGGCAACATCAACCTTGAAACGATCGGGTAGGGTAACGATGGCTGTCTGAAAGCGTTTATGAGGCTTAACCAGCCCACCTTCTCGAGCTACAAGCTCCTTCGCAAAGCCGATTCCATCCCCTTCAACAACTATATCCACGTCTAAGTTCGGCTCCCCAAGCAGAAGGTCCCGGGGCATTCCTCCCACAAGGTATACATTTACTCCGATCTCATCAGCAACGTACGCGATCCTCTCAAAGAGAGTTCTAATTCGCGGAGGTAATCTCCTTTCGATCAGATCAGCAATTGCGTCCGGACTTAGACTACCTTCTCGTTGATCCCCCTGGTGATCGCTGTTTGCTATTTGAGGCATCCGGTCTATTCCATCTTTCGATCAGTTTCCCAAGGTAGCTCCTGAACTTCTGGCCTATGTCTTCTCGGATGAGAGCATATTCGATGGTTGTGATCAGATAGGAGAGCCGGTCACCAACAGTGAACCATTCTCCTTCGATCTTGTGAGCGTAAACCACATGGTCCTTACTCAAAGTCTTTATAGCGTCGGTCAATCTCAGTTCATTATCTTCCGCATAGGGTGTTCTTTCAAGGACATCAAAGATCTCAGGCTCCAGGACATATCTTCCAAGAAGGGCAAGATTCGACGGGGCTTTCCTGGCCTCTGGTTTCTCGACAAGATCTTCTACCAGATAGACATCGCCTATGTTCTTTCCTTTGATCACCCCATAGCTGGGTATCTCCTCCTCAGAAACCTCAGTAACAGCCAGTACCGAAGCACTGTACTTCTCATAAAGATCTATCAACTGCTTAATACAGGGCGTCTTGGCACGTACAAGATCATCGCCGAAAAGTATTGCAAAAGGTTCACCTGCAATATGGTTCTTGGCCTTCAGGATAGCGTGTCCGGTACCGAGGGCCTCCTTCTGCCTGAGGTAATGGATGTCGGCGAGCCTTTCGATCTTCTCGAGGGTCTCTAACAGACTATGCCTCTCCTTCTCTCTTAGAACTGAATTGAGTTCAAAGGATTTGTCGAAATGATCTTCTATGGCCCTTTTGCCCCTACCCGTAATTATCAGTATATCCTCTATCCCTGAATTCACTATCTCCTCGACGATATATTGGATGGCCGGCTTGTCCACGATAGGCATCATCTCCTTTGGGAGTGCCTTCGTAGCTGGCAGGAACCTCGTCCCAAGACCGGCCGCTGGGATCACGGCCTTCCTCACCCTCATAGCGATGGCTCCTTTTATACCGATAGCATCTGAAGAGCTGAATCGTGATTAAACAACTATCTAACCAGATCCCCTATCCTCTCCCACCTTATCTTATGTATCAGATCCCAGAATGGGGCATTACCATTCCAGGAGAAATAGATTATCATCGCCTTACCTATTATGTTCTCTTCAGGCAGCCAGCCCCAATAACGGCTGTCATGGCTATTGTCGCGATTATCCCCCATCACAAACAGCATCCCGGGGGGTACCCTAACCGGCCCAAAGTTGTCCCTGTGGCCGAAAGTTCCGGGAAAAACCTGAGGATCTGTATGTTTGGATTTCGGAGGGTCGGGTACCCTCTTTCCATCTACATACACAACCTT
>DTYK01000151.1 GCA_012961925.1 Candidatus Latescibacterota bacterium | reverse complement strand
TTGATGTGACCAGGTTTACCATGGTCTCTCCCGTATTTTTCCCCTCACGGATGACCAGAAGCCTTAAAAGCCCCTCATGCGAGATGACCGAGTAGGGGGTAAGGAAATGGCTCCTGGCGAACTCCCTGACGTCTTTCACAATGGCATTTGAGCCCTCTGATTGGAGATAGCATTGGGCCAGATCAAACACTCGGTCGTATCTCCCCTCGTGGTGGAGGCCGAGGATCAGATTACCCTCCTCGTCCCGCTCGAAGGAGTACTCCATCTTATTCCGATAGAAGAAGATCTGTTCGGATCCAAGGGGCCTGTCTATCGGAGGGGTTTCGGACCCCATACGAGCTCTGAGGTGGTTCTCAACCAATCTCCTCTTTAGATCCAACTGATGTTCATATGCTATATTCTGCCATTCACAGCCGCCGCAGACCCCGAAGTGAAGACATCTGGGGCGGACACGCATCTTGGATCTGGTGATAAAGGATTCAGGAAGGGCCTCAGCCCAGCCCCCTCTTACCCGTGTGAGGCGGGCGTTGACAACCTCACCGGGAAGAGCACCTTTGATGTATATGGGAGGTCTTTGCCCGGCTACCCCCCTGCCATCAGGGGCAAGGTCCTCCACCGTTACCTGAATGATCTCACCCCTCTTCATCGACATCACCTCTGATAGTGGAGCGCAGCATATCTCCGTCGATCTGAGGAAGCAGTCTGCTCGTCCTCGTCAAGGAGACCGATCTCTTTATGGGAGGACGAGAAGTTGGCGATCACCGCCTGGCCGAGGGATATCCCGCCATCATTGGGCGGCACCTGATGATGGGTGAATACGGTAAACCCCGAAGCAGTGAGCATGTCAATGGCCTTGTTGAGAAGAAACGCATTCTGGAAGACCCCTCCTGACAATGCCACCTCCTTCAGACCTGTCCGCTCCCTGATCTGCAGGCAGACATTGGTTATCATCGCGGCAATTGTGTTATGAAACTTAGCTGAGATAATGGGCACTCCAGCCTTCACCTTGATGTCCTCCACCACTCCCTGAATGACCTTTCCTGGCCGTACAACGATAGGCGACTTTTCTTTTGTAATCTCGAAGTCGTAACGATCCCTGCAGGTTGGATCAGCTATCATCTCCAGTTCGACCGCAGCCTGGCCTTCGTAGTTCACCTCATCTCTGATGCCGATCAACGAAGAGATAGCGTCGAAAAGTCTACCAACGCTGGAAGTCAACGGACTATTGATTCCCCGGGTGAGCGCAATTCGGAGCATCGCCCATTTCCTTGGGTCTATCCTTTTGACAAAATCCAGATTAAGGGTGAGAAAGTCATCTCCATACACCTTGAGCAACCAGGAGGCGGCCATGCGCCAGGGTTGCAGGATGGCCTTATCCCCTCCCGGCATAGGGACGTATTGGAAATGGGCGACCCGGCGGTAAGAACGGAGGTCAGCTACAAGGAACTCGCCCCCCCAGATTTCCCCGTCAGGTCCATAGCCAGTGCCATCAAAGGCCACCCCTATCACCTTACGTCGCAGCCCGTTGTCGACTAAACAACTCACCACATGGGCGTGATGGTGTTGCACCCCCACCTTAAATCTATCACTCTGTGATAGTGCATATTTTGTAGACAGGTACTCCGGATGAAGATCGTAGGCAACCACCTTTGGATCAACGGAAAACAGCCTCTTGAAATGCTCAACAACGTTTTGGAAAGAGGTGAGGGTCTCGAGGTTCTCCAGATCACCCAAATGCTGACTGAGGAAGGCGTAATTGCCCTTGGTGAGGCAGAAGGTGTTTTTAAGCTGGGCCCCACAGGCGAGGATCTCGGTCTTGAACCTGAAAGGGAGTTCTATCGGGTTGGGGACGTATCCCCGGGCACGCCTTATGATCATCTCCCTTCCACGGATGACCCGGGTGACGGAATCGTCGCATCTGGAATGTATTTTCCTGTTATGAGTGAGGAACAGATCGGCGATGCTTCCTAACCGGCCGAGAGCCTCGGAATCGTCGTAGACTATCGGTTCATCACTGGTGTTCCCACTGGTCATCACCAAGGGGAGCTGTGACTTTTTCAGCAACAGGTAGTGAAGGGGTGTGTAGGGCAACATTATGCCTAAATATCCCTGGCGAGGTGCCACGGCCTCAGCTATGGTGCAGGTGCGCCTTTTTCGCAAGAGGACTATCGGACGTGATGGACTCGTCAGAATATCTGCCTCCACAGGGCTGACATGGCAGAACCTTCTGACCATCTCGAGATCATAGACCATTATGGCAAAGGGCTTGTCCTCCCGGTGCTTCCTGGACCTCAAAGTCATCACGGCCCGAGGGTTTTCGGCATCACAGGCCAGGTGATATCCACCCAACCCTTTGACAGCAACAATGCATCCTTCCTGCAAGGATTGAGCCGCTTTCAGGATTGGGTCGGAGGAATCGATGATCCGGCCGCCCTTGTCCCGCAACTTCATCTCCGGCCCGCATACTGGACAAGCATTTGGTTGGGCGTGAAACCTTCGGTGAGAAGGATCTTCATACTCGGCCTGGCAGGGGGAGCACATGACAAAGACTTCCATAGTGGTCTTATCCCTGTCGTAGGGAATGTCCTTGATTATGGTGAAACGGGGCCCACAGTTTGTACAGTTGATAAATGGATATTCGTACCGTCGGTCCTCGGGGTCAAAGAGTTCTGAGAGACATTCGGCACAGATGGCAAGGTCAGGCGGGACAAGGACGGATCTCTCCTCCCTGCTGAGGCTTTCCCTGATGTTAAAGGAAGTCAGACCTGATGGCCCTTTAAACCGGATCTTAATGTGTGCTATCCTTGCCTGTGGAGGTCGCTTCGCACAGATCTGGGAATAGAATGCCTTTATATCGTCTTCCTCGCCCTCAACCTCGATCGACACCCCGTCGGTTGAGTTTAACACCCACCCTGAAAGGTTGTTGCTAATGGCCAGATTGTATATGAAGGGACGAAATCCCACACCTTGAACGATCCCTTCAATTTCTATCTTGGCTCCTCTTCTCATATCGTCCGACCTCCAAAAATTGAGGACGGGTTCATATTTTATCGTATAACGAATATAAATTAACACATCACTGCACCAATTGCAAGGGATTTCAAAAGAAGACTTGACTTTTCCGCCTTGATGTGGTAAATTTCCACAGAACGAGGACAAGACAGACGTACCGGGTTAGAGCTTTTGGATCCTGGTCGAGATGAAAGCGGTGGGTTTCGCTGCGCTTCACCCACCCTGCTTAACTCTACTTAACTCTGGAGCTTATGTTTTAGCATTTCATCCTGAGTAGGAGGGTTGCCGAGCCCGTCGATCTGGAGATGAAGACCTAAGGGCTAAACTCCACGGAGTTAATGCCTTAGCATTTCATCCCGCGTGGGAGTGGATGAGGCCGGAGTTCGCGGGATGAAACACGATGGGTTTGCGATCGGGTAAGGAGAAAGGATCAGCCGAAGATGT
>DTYK01000150.1 GCA_012961925.1 Candidatus Latescibacterota bacterium | reverse complement strand
TCGCCATGCAGTTTACCGATTCCTATTCTGAGAATATCTTCTCATATGTAAATAACGTTAATACTGTTGAGGGCGGCACTCATCTTATCGGCTTTAAGGCCGCTCTGACACGGGCATTAAACAGCTATGCTCAGAGCAACGATCTGCTCAAGGTATTGAAGTCTCCGCTTTCAGGGGAGGATGTGAGAGAAGGCCTGACGGCTGTCATAAGCGTCAAGATGCCCGAGCCACAATTTGAAGGGCAGACAAAAACCAAGCTTGGTAATAGTGAAGTGAGAGGGATTGTGGAGTCCCTTGTGGCCGACAGCCTGACCGACTTCTTTGAGGAGAACCCTGCTGTTGTCCGCAAGATCCTCACCAAATCGATCGACGCTGCCAGGGCAAGGGAGGCCGCGCGGCGTGCCAGGGAGCTTACCCGGAGGAAGAGCGTGCTGGAGAACAGCAGCCTGCCAGGCAAGCTTGCAGATTGTTCCAGTAAAGATCCAGGTGAGTGCGAGATCTTCCTCGTTGAGGGGGATTCAGCCGGCGGATCCGCAAAGCAGGGAAGAGACCGCAGGTTTCAAGCCATACTCCCTCTATGGGGGAAGATGCTAAATGTTGAGAAGGCAAGGATTGACAGAGTACTGGCAAACGATAAACTTGAGCCCATTATCACGGCCCTTGGTGCAGGGGTAGGAGAGGATTACGACATAAGTAAACTGAGATATGGCAAGGTGATCATTATGGCGGATGCAGACGTAGATGGTTCCCATATCCGCACTTTAATATTGACCTTTTTCTTCCGCTATATGAGGAAGCTGATAGAGAAAGGCCATGTTTACATTGCTCAGCCTCCTCTCTATGCGATCAGAAAGGGAAGGAAAGAAGAATATGCCTTCAACGAGACTGACAAGGAGGCGATACTCCGACGATTCGGTGACGACAAGGGGATATCTATCCAGCGTTACAAGGGACTCGGTGAGATGAACCCGCAACAGCTCTGGGAAACGACGATGAATCCAGAGAACCGCATCCTCCTTAAGGTCACCTTGGAAGATGCGGTTGAAGCCGAAAAGGTGTTCTCCATGCTCATGGGAGACCAGGTTGAGCCCAGAAGAAGATTTATAGAAGAGAACGCAAGGGCCGTAGAGAACCTGGATGTATGAGGGTCATCAGAATGCCTGGTCGAGCCGACGAGGTTCCTCATCAAGCCCTTTACGTCCAACGCTATTCTGAGAGAGCTTGAGCAGGTTAAATACGCCTCCACCTCCAATTTTGCTGGGTTGTGGGAGCTGATGTTTTTCATCCGAACGCTCAAGCTTTCTTTACAAAAAAGCGGCCGTTGGGCATAAGGCTACACAGTTTGATAAATTAAGGGATCTTGCCATACTTATTGCAACAAAGGAGCGGTTATGCCGCAGCAGAAGAGAGTGATACCTGTTTATATTGAAGATGAGATGAAAAGGTCCTACCTGGACTATTCGATGAGCGTCATCGTCTCACGGGCGTTGCCGGATGTTCGAGATGGGCTTAAGCCGTCCCAACGCAGGATCCTGGTTGCCATGAACGATCTGGGACTGGGTCCTGACCGGCATCATCGAAAATGCGCAAAGATAGCAGGGGATACGTCGGGAAACTATCATCCTCATGGGGAGGCTGTGGTATATCCAACTCTGGTCAGGTTGGCTCAGGATTTCAACATGCGCTATCCTCTGGTTGATGGTCAGGGCAATTTTGGTTCGATCGATGGTGATCCTCCGGCGGCGATGCGATACACCGAGGCGAGGATGAGTCCGCTGGCGGTGGAGATGTTGCAGGATCTGGAGAAGGGAACCGTGGACTTTGTGCCTAACTATGATGGCACGAGGGAGGAGCCTACGGTACTGCCCGGAAGGTTTCCTAACCTCGTTTGCAACGGATCTTCCGGTATTGCCGTCGGGATGGCCACAAGCATACCTCCTCATAACCTTTGTGAGGTGGTGGATGGGTTGATTGCACTGATAGACGACCCGGATATCGACATCGACGGACTGATGGAGTATATTAAAGGGCCTGACTTTCCAACCGGCGCAGTCATATACGGTAGTGAAGGGGTAAGGGAGGCCTATCATACTGGCAGGGGAAAGGTTGTTGTCAGGGCGAGGGTTGAGATAGAGGAGAAGAACGGCAGAGAGGACATTATTATCACAGAACTGCCCTTTTTGGTCAATAAGGCAAGCTTATTGGAACGGATCGCTGACCTGGTTCGGGAGAGGAAGATCGATGGTATCTCCGATCTGAGGGATGAGTCTGACAGGGAAGGGATCCGCGTGGTTATAGAGCTGAAGAAAGATGCTAATTCCTCTCTCGTCCTGAACACCCTGTACAACCACACTCCCCTCCAGTCCACCTTCGGCATAATCATGCTGGCACTTGTGGACGGAGGGCCGAAGACCCTCACATTGAAGGAGCTACTCTCCCTCTATCTTGATCACAGGCATAGCGTTGTTATACGTCGAACCCGATTTGATCTTGAGAGGGCCAAGAAGCGGGCCCATCTCCTTGAAGGGCTGAGGATCGCCATTGCGAACATCGATGAGGTTGTCTCCATAATCAGGGGGGCCCAGTCCCAGGCAGTCGCCAAGGAGGCCCTTTTAGAGAGGTTCTCACTCTCAGAGGTTCAAGCGCAGGCCATTCTTGAGATGCGGCTGGGTCGTCTAACACAGCTTGAAAGGGAGAAGGTGGAGGAGGAACACAGGACCACCCTCGAACTTATCTCCGACCTTGAAGGCATCCTTGCAAGCCAGCCCAGAAGGATGCAGATAATAAAAGACGAGCTTTTACGGTTAAAAAATAAATACGGCGATCCGAGGAGAACCGAGATAACAATGGCCATTGCTGGATTCACCCCAGAGGATCTGATCCCTGTAGAGGATGTGGTGGTGACAATATCCCATGCCGGATATATCAAACGGTTACCGGTAGGAAGTTACCGGCGGCAGCATCGCGGCGGACGTGGTATTGTGGGGATGGGAACAAAGGAGGAGGACTTCGTTGAACATCTTTTCACGGCATCCACCCATGACTATGTTATCTTCTTCACCGATAAGGGTAGATGTTATTGGCTCAAGGTATACGAGGTGCCGGAGAGCGGACGTACGGCAAGGGGACGGTCATTGGTGAACCTTCTCAGGATAGGGCAGGACGAACACATCGCCGCCTTTGTGTCTGTAAAGGAGTTCACTGAACGACAATACCTTATACTGGCCACACGAAAGGGATTGGTGAAGAAGACACCGCTGTCGGCTTATAGTAATCCTCGGAAAGGTGGTATAAGGGCCATCTCAATAAGGGAAGATGACAGGGTTATCGAGGCTGCCCTCACAGATGGAGACTGCGAAGTTATCCTTGCCACGAAGAAGGGGAGGGCCATACGATTCCATGAAGGTGAGCTGAGGGATACAGGCAGGACCGCCCAGGGGGTAAGGGGCATCAGGCTTTCCGAAGGCGATGAAGTCGTAGGGATGGTTGTGGTCAGGGATGAAAGGGAAACCCTGCTCACCGTGTGTGAGAAGGGATATGGTAAGAGGACGAGGATCGAGGATTATCCGAAGAGGCACCGGGGAGGCAGGGGCGTCATCTCGGTGAAGCTCACAGAAAGAAACGGTGATGTTGTGGGGGTGGAGAAGGTCGATAATAGAGACGAAGTGATGATAATATCTCAGCAGGGGAACGTGATCCGTCTGCGCTCCAAAGGTATCAAAACCATCAGCAGGATTACCCGGGGCGTTAAGCTCATCAACTTGAACCCTGGCGATAGGGTGACCGACGTGGCCAGGACGATTACTGATTCCTAACGAAGCTTCGCCGAGACCGTCCTCAGCTCACTCCAGGAGTCAATGCTTTAGCATTTCATCCTGGGTAAGACAAACCGTTGAGTCTGTCCATCTGAGGATGAAAGTCTAAAGACTGAACTCCGACTCACCCTCGCCTCGCTCGGTCAGAGGGGCGGAAGGGCGGCAGCTCCGTTCGTTGGACGGTCTTAGTGGCTCAGGCTTAAGGGCACTTTATCCTAATACTACGCCAAACGGCTATGCGGCTCATTTTGCATTGGCAGGTAAGTACAATGGGCATTTTTGCTCAAGTTCTCACCAGGTTCAACTGGCAGCACCTCCCGCAGACCCATAACCTGCGGAAGGTTTGGTGTTTTTCCGAGGTCGGGTTATAGTAACTTCTGGAGAAGGAGGCAGAGGTGAAAAAGCATGTCCTTTTCCCCCTGGGTATCTACGCATTGGTCTTCCTCCTCTTGGGCTGTCGGAGCGAAACCCCGGAGAGGCTCTATTCCGAGGCTCAACAGGCCGCATCTGACTCTACCACGTTCGCCCAGGCCGAACGGTTGTTCCAACGGATACTCGATAAGTTTCCCGACAGTAATCTTTGTGATGATGCTTTGTTTGGCCTGGCACAGATCGCCATGAATAGGGGTAACTCAGCAGGGGCCGTCGAAAGATACCATGAACTGGTTACGAGGTATCCTCAGAGTGATCTGGCGCATAAGGCGCAATTTATGATCGGATTCATATATTCGGAGATACTAAGAGATTATGATAAGGCAAGGGAGGCCTACCAGAGGGTGATCGATAACTATCCGGAGAGCGAACTCGTCAGTTCGGCCAAGTGGATGATCGAAAACATGGGCAGAAACTTGGAAGAATTAGGGATATTTCAAGAAGGGAGAAGTGAGGAAAGGAGGGAGCGTGGTGAGAATTGAGGCAGTGCTGACTGTCTCAGAATCAAAGAGACTTATTGCCAAGGGTATTAAAGGGCTTGAGATAGTCAAAAAGGCGATGGTGGATGGTATGGTGACGGTGGCCATGGGTACTACCACGACCTATGTGGCTGAAGAGCTCGTCGGCCAACGGATTCCGAAGTTCAGTTATACCACTGGACTGACCCTGCCTACGGTGAGGAGGAGACGGATAGATCTGGATGTTCCGAAAAGGCCGGGTATAGTCTTCCGAAAGGGCAGGCTTGTCGAGGGATTATCCATTGATGAGTCTGTCAAGGAGATGGGCGCTGGTGATGTATTTATCAAGGGGGCGAATGCCTTAAATTACAGAGAGAAGGTGGCAGGTATTCTCATCGGGCATCCCACAGGGGGGACGATTGGAAAGGCCATCGGCACCCTGATTGCACGGAAGGCCCACTTGGTCATTCCAGTTGGATTGGAAAAATGCATACCCTTTGATATCTTAGAATTAAGCAGACAGATACCTCTAACCCAGACCGAGGGGTCGAAGTTCACCTCTCTGTTTCCGGTGACGGGGGTGATCGTCACGGAGATCGAGGCCTTGGAGACCCTGGCCGATGTACGGGCTGTTCAGGTCGCTGCCGGCGGGGTGGCAGGTGCTGAGGGCTCGGTGAGGTTACAGATTGAGGGAGAGTCGGGGGAGATCGAGAAGATCGAGGGTATTCTGGAGGGGATTTACGGGGAGGAGGAGTTTGGGTAGGGAAAGGGGTTTATTTTCGACTATCTAGCGAATCTTTCTGAAAAATGCTGTGGCCAGTGTTAAAAAACAGATTTAAGACGGCTATTTCCGGGTTTTCTGGCGGCGATTTTGATAACCTCCATTTTAATACCAGCAGCTCTGGGGGATCCCTTTATAAGATGATCATTATGGTATTGGAGAGATAAGCGAATATCCTCGGCCACTGGAACTAACGGTTAAGTAGCCCTCATGAAACTCAAACTGTAAATAGGGGAAGGCAGTCTCATGAAAAAGGACCATTTTACACTTGGGCTCATTGTTCTGATCGCCCTGGGGCTGGCTGGCCTGTTCGTCTTCGTCAAACTCTACGATTCTGCCTTTCCTACCGCCTCCATAGACCTAAAGGTCTCTCGGAAGGAGGCACAGGAGATTGCTCAGGAGTATGTGGAGTCAATGGGGTTTGACTTAGGGAGTTATAACAGCTCGATAATCTTTGGCTCGCATGGTTCGGCGGCTGTATTTCTTGAGAGGACCCAGGGGATGGAGAAGGCGAACGAGCTTATGCGAAGGGAGGTCCCGGTCTGGCGCTGGGAGGCAAGGTGGTTTAAACCATTGCAGAAGGAGGAGTTCAAGGTCTTTGTCGATCCATCTGGCCGGGTGATCGGTTTTCGCCGGGAGATCGAGGAGGATGCCAAGGGGGCGAATATCGAACAGGAAAAGGCTTTGAGGCTTGCAGAGCGGTTTCTGGCCGATGTGGAGAAGATAGATCTGGGTCAGTATGAGATGGTGGAGGCATCCAGTGAGAAGCGGAAGAACAGGACCGACCATCACTTCGTCTGGAAGAGGAGGGGCTATGAGATCAAGTGGAAGGAGGGCGAGGAGGCAGGTGTGGGCACACTTCGCGTCGGGGTTGATGTTTGGGGAGACAGAATCGGCTCTTTCCGCCGCTTTTTCAATGTGCCCGAAAAGTTCCAGAGGGACTATAAAAAGGCAATCTCTACCGGGCAGCTCCTCGGCATAGTCAGCTTTGCTTTCATGGTCCTGATCTTCTTCGGAGCCCTGGCAATGGTTATCATCAAGTCCAGAGCGGGTGAGATCCGATGGAAATTCGCCTTAGTTTTCGGCATCACCGTTTCTATGCTATGGATTGCCATGCATCTGAACTCCATTCCGATGATCAAAGCAGCATATCCAACTCAGATGGGCTACGGCACTTTTATGGGGATACAACTGGTGCTCGCTTTCATCGTTGCTCTGATCTACGGATTGCTCATCCTCCTGACCGGTGCCAGCGGCGATTCGATTACCAGGGAAACCTATCCCAAGAGCATGTCGACGGTCAACAGTTTGCTTAAAGGGCGTATCGTATCCCGCGACTTCGCCTTCTCCTCGGTTCGAGGGTATACATTGGCGTTCCTCTTCTGTGGATATATTACCCTGTTCTACATGATCGGTCGAAAGGCCTTGGGAATCTGGATGCCAGTACAGAGCCCTTATTCTAATATGCTGGGGACGGTGCTTCCATTTATCTATCCCCTCACGATCAGCTTATTGGCCGCTGTCTCGGAGGAGTTTATATTCAGGTTTTTCTCCATTTCTATTCTAAAGAGGTACCTGAAGATCACCTTCCTGGCGCTTTTGATCCCTGCGGCCATCTGGGCATTTGCTCATTCCGGCACCCAGGTCTTCCCGGCCTATGTGCGTGGGGTTGAGCTTACTGTTGCCGGCTTGGCCTTTGGCTACTTTTTCATCAAGTACGGTCTGATGACCGTTATAATTGCGCACTATGTAATTGATGCTATCTTCATTGGGATTCCCTTGCTTCGTTCCGAGAACAGTTACTTCCTGATCTCCGGCATAATCGTGGTCATCCTTGCGGCGCTGCCCGCTATCCCCGCCTTTTTGGGGTTGGGGAGGACAGAGATGGCGGAGAGCGGGTTTTCTTAGCATTTTCGACCTTCTGCAGGTTTGGACCTGTGGGAGACTACTACGGTAGAAAAAGGGGGAGAAAGGGCGAGGGTTGATATTTCCTGAAATTCGGGTTCGGTGAGCGGCAGGTCAGGATTGGGGGAATATCTCCTCGAACATGGTTGGGTATCAGCCGGGCATGCCAAAATCTGCTTGGCGTCTCCTGGGCTTCAGCCAAAAAGGAGAGAGATTGTGATACGCTCCTCTTCTTCAAGGACGTAGAGCAGGAGTGATCTATCTTCGCATTCTGCCCTTTACCGGAATGCAGTGTACCAAGAGGAAAGAAGGAGGTGCTGTCTTGATCGAGGTCGAACATCTCACGAAGTACTTCGGGAGCACTCTGGCGGTGGATGACATCTCCTTTCGCGTCGAGAAGGGGGAGATATTAGGTTTTCTGGGGCCAAACGGGGCAGGTAAGACCACGACGATGCGGATATTGACCTGCTTCTTGGCGGCTTCAAAGGGGACGGCAAGGGTTGCCGGCTATGATGTCTTTGAGGACTCCCTGGAGGTACGGAAGAGGATAGGTTACCTGCCAGAGAACCCTCCCGTTTACAGTGATATGACGGTCCAATTCTACCTTGATTTTAACGCCAGGATCAAGGGGATCGATCCGAAGGACAGGAAGAGGAGGGTGGAGGAGGTGATGGAGAGGTGCGCCATCCGGGATGTCAAGGACACCATCATTGGCAAGCTCTCCAGGGGATATAAACAGCGGGTTGGCCTGGCCCAGGCCTTGATCCATGATCCCGAGGTCCTTATCCTGGACGAACCGACGATAGGACTTGATCCCAGGCAGATCATCGAGGTGAGGAAGCTCATTAAAGGGCTGGCGGGAGAACACACCATCATCCTGAGCACCCATATCCTGCCGGAGGTGAGCATGACCTGCCAGAGGGTGGTCATCATCAATAAGGGCAGGATTGCTGCGGTTGACACTCCGGAGAACCTCACTACAAAGCTGAGGGGATCGGAGAGGCTGTTTATAGAAGTGGAGGGTCCGGCAGATGAGGTATCCAGAAAGATCAGGGAGATGCCGGAGGTCATCGGCGTTACTGTGGAAACGGGAAGGAACGGCGGCAGGAACGCTTTCTTAGTGGATAGCAAGGTAGAGGTGGATATCAGGGCCCAGCTTGCTTCTAAGATCGTTGGCAGTGGCTTCGGACTTTTGGAGATGAGACCCGTGGGGATGAGCCTGGAGGAGATATTCCTCCAATTGACAACGGAGGAGCGTACAGAATGAGGAACATGCTTGCGATATTTCAGAAGGAGATGAGGTCCTATTTTATCTCCCCCATCGCCTATGTATTGGCAGCCGTATTTTTAGTGATATCCGGCTATTTCTTTTACGGAATAGTGGTCTCCTTCAGCAATCAGAGCCTCTATTATGTTCAATATTCGTCACGTTATGGGATGCAGATGCCCCCATTGAATCTGAACGAACAGGTGATCAGGGGGATATTCGGGCTGATGAGCTTCATCTCCCTATTCATGATCCCGATGCTCACGATGAGGCTATATGCCGAGGAAAAGAGGTCAGGTACCATCGAGTTGCTAATGACATCTCCTCTGACCACGGTTCAGACACTGTTAGGTAAATTCCTGGCCTGTTTTGTCCTTTACGTTCTGATCATCGCCCTCACGGTGATCTTTATGGTAATACTGGAGATCTATGGCTCACCGGAGTGGGGGCCCATCATCTCAAGCTATATCGGCACCCTTTTGATGGGTGCGGCCTTCATATCAGTGGGGATATTCGCCTCTTCCCTGACCGAGAATCAGATCGTAGCCGTTGTCATAAGCTTCGGCGCATTGCTTATGTTCTGGGTGATCGGATCGGCTGTGATCTTCACCGGCCCAGGTGCAGGGAGGGTCTTCTCCTATCTCTCCATCATTGAGCACATAGTGGACTTCCACAAAGGCGTCATTGACACCAAAGATGCGGTCTTCTATCTCAGTTTCACCGGGTTTTTCCTATTTTTGACCTATCGAACGGTAGAATCTCGATCCTGGAGGTGAAAAAGATATGCGTCTGAAGGAACTTCTGGGGAGTAGATCGGCGAAGTATGGTTCAAACCTCGCCGCCTCAATTACTATTGTGTTAGGCATCGTAGTCTTGGTCAACTTCCTTGCAAACAGACACAACTATCGTTTTGATACCACCAAGTCCAAGATATACAGCCTTGCAGATCAGACCAACAAGCTCTTGAAGGGATTGGACAAGGATGTGAAGGTCACGGCCTTTTTTAGAGAGGGGCGAGGGCAGAGGTTGAAAGATCTTCTGGAAGAGTATCGATACCGTTCTGGTAGGATCTCATATGAATTTGTGGATCCGGATAGAAACCCTGGAAAAGCAAGGAGATACGGTATTAAGGAGTATGGGACCGTGGTAGTCGAAAGTGGCACGCGCGAGGAAAAGGTCACCAACCCGACCGAGAAGGACCTGACGAGTGCTATCCTGAAGGTGACCCGGAAGGAGAAGAAGATCGTATACTTCCTCGAAGGACATGGTGAGAAGGCCATTGATGAGAAGGGCAGGGATGGATATAGCGTTGCCAAGGAGGAGTTAGAGGCAAATAACTACCAGGTGAAGGATCTGGTACTGGCCAGGGAGACCCAGGTGCCCGAGGACTGTGCAGTACTGATCGCTGCCGGTCCAAGGGAGGAGTACCTGGTGAACGAACTTTCCATGATCAGGGATTATTTAAAAAAGGGTGGTAAGGCCTTTTTCCTCCTTGACCCGGGTTATTACTCCGGGCTGGAAGGTCTGGCGGCTGAGTGGTCGATCGTCGTGGGCGATGACTTTATCGTTGATGCCAGCGGCATCGGCAGTCTGTTCGGCGTGGACTACTCGATGCCCATCATCTCCCAGTATGGAGATCACCCCATTACCCAGGACCTGAGGATAATGAGTTTCTATCCTCTTGCCCGTTCGGTCTCCCTCTCGAAAGGGAAGAAAGGGAATATAACCGGCACGGAGCTGGCAAAGACTACGCCAAGGAGCTGGGCTGAGACGGATCTGACGCCGTTGAAGAGGGCCGGTCAGTTGCCGAAGTTCGATCCCCAGAGGGATAAGAGGGGCCCGGTATCCGTGGCTGTGGCGGTCAGTGGTTCGCCAGAGGGGTCCGAGAGCGGAAGTAAAGGGGCCCGGCTGGTCATCTTCGGCGACTCCGAGTTTGCTAACAATCAGTTCTTCAAGCAGCAGGCAAACGGCGATCTCTTTCTCAATTCCATAAACTGGCTGGCCGAGGAGGAGGAGCTGGTCTCGATCCGGCCGAAGGAGCCGGGGTTTTCACCTCTCTATCTCACCAGGAGACAGGGGAAGACCATCTTCTGGCTGACACTGGTGCTTCTACCGGCGGCCGTGTTGGTCTCCGGGGTGGTCATATGGTGGAAGAAGAGGAGGTAATGACTGTACCTTGCTTTGCTCGGGACGGTTTTTTCGCCTGATCTGATAGGTGATAAAGCGGAAAAGGGAGGGGATCATGAGGTTCAAAGGCACGCTTGTTCTGGCCGTTATCTTCGCCGCTCTTGGGACATACGTCTACCTTTATGAGGTAAAAGGTGGGGCGAAGAGGGAGAGGGCAAAAGAGTTGGCGAAAAAGGTCTTCCCGTTTGAGGAGGACGAGGTAAAGGGGTTAAGCCTGAGATATTCGGGCAGGACGGTAGTCTGTTCAAAAGAGCAGGAGGGAGAATGGAAGATCACCAGCCCTGTAGAGACCGACGGCGATAAGACTGCAATAGAAAGGATTGTCACGGATCTGAGAAATTTGAAGTTCGACAGGGTGGTTGTGGACAGTGCGGCACAGCTCTCCGAGTTTGGTCTCTCAGATCCTGAAGTGGAGGTCAGCCTGGAGCTTGAGGAGGGGGCCACCGATACCCTTCTTCTGGGCGACAAAAGTCCAACAGGTTCTTACGTATTTGCAAAAAGGTCTTCACAGCCAGAGGTCTTCACCCTGTCCGCGTGGACCCTCGACAGCATGAGAAAGACCCTCTATGATCTACGTGACAAGAGGGTTCTGGCCTTTGAGAAAGATGAGGTCAAGAAACTTGAGCTGTCTCAGAAGGGGAAAAAGATCGTGTGTACGAAGTCTGACTCAAAGTGGCAGATGGAGGTGCCCATCCGGGTGAAGGCTGACAAGGGTGAAGTGGAGGGGATGTTGAACAAATTGAATAACTCAAGGGTGAAGGAGTTTGTCAGCGAGGAGCCTAAGGACCTCAGTAAATATGGACTTGATAAACCACGTCTTGAGGTCACCCTCTGGATAGGGGAGCATATGGCAAAGAAGCTCCTGAAGATAGGCAATATGGACCGCGACCGGTATTACGCCAAGGACGAATCACGGAATCCTGTATTTCTGGTTGAATCAGACCTGGTGAAGGAATTAGGTAAGGAGGTTTTTGATCTGCGTGACAAGACGGTCGCAGAGTTTGAAAAGGATGATGTGAACCGGGTAGAGCTGGTTTATGCTGACAGCTCAATAGTCTGTGTTAAGGATACCGTGGGGAACTGGATGATAGTCAAACCTGTGGAGAGGAAGGCAAAGCGCTGGAAGGTTAACAGCATCCTGTCAGACATCAAGTATCTGAAGGCGAAGGAGTTCGTTGCTGAAAGGGCCCCGAAACTTTCCAGATATGGGTTGGATAACCCGCAGATTGAAGCCAGGCTCTGGAAGGATGAGAAATTGCTGGTGAGCCTCCTGATCGGCAAAAAGAAGGATAACTCTGTCTACGCCAAAACAGGCCAGAAGGAGACGGTATATCTGGTCAGCAGTAATATCGTGGATGATCTGTCCCTGAAGGTGGATGATATTGCCGAAGAGGCTGGAGAGAAGTGAGACTGTAATGGTAAGGAGAACTTTTTGAGGCCCGGGGAACAGAGATAGTGGGCCTCCATGTACATGTCCCCGGCGTTCGGTGGGAAGGGTCATGCGCTTTTCGTCAGCGTTCAGGATCAACGGGGATGCTCCTACCCATGGGGGTGGGCATTGGGCCCGACTGGGCCCGCGAAGGGGAGTGGGGTAGGGACGAACTCAACTTGCCTGCCTCAAGATTGACCTCATGCCCCTCCGCCTACGAAAAGCACGATTCTTTTGGTTACTTTTCTTTTAAAGAAAAGTAACAGATTTTCAATAACTTGACATAAACTTAAAGATCTCGCTTTATGAAGCGGGGCTAGACCGGGAGAGAGTCGTGGGTATAAAAGTGGAGAGAGCTGACAGGATTAAGAATCTGCCGCCTTACCTTTTTGCCGCTGTAGACCAGAAGAAGTTGGAGGCCCTAAGCAGAGGAGTGGATGTCATCGATCTGGGCGTTGGGGATCCTGTGGAGCCAACCCCCAGACATATCATCGACAAGCTGTGTGAAGTAGCCTATGACAGGGCAAATCATAGATATCCATCGTATGCTGGGATGATGGATTTCAGAGCGGCGATCGCCAGATGGTACGAGAAGAAGGCCGGGGTTAAGCTCGACCCGGAGACCCAGGTGCTCGCTCTCATCGGTGCCAAAGAAGGCATAGGCCATACACCTTTTGCTTTTATTGATCCCGGCGACATAGTCCTTGTCCCAGATCCTGGCTATCCTGTGTACAGAAATTGTACCCTCCTGGCCGGTGGTAAGCCTGTGCCCATGCCTCTTTTAGAGGAGAACCGATTTCTGCCCGACTTAGCTGCCATAGACGCTCATGTAGGAGATAAGGTCAAGCTGATGTTCCTAAACTACCCTAACAATCCGACTGGCGCTACTGCTACAGTAGAGTTCTTCAACGAAGTGGTAGAGTTCGCCAGGTCCCATAATATAATCGTTTGTCATGATGCACCGTACCTGGAGCTGGTCTTCGGTGGATATCAGGCACCCAGCTTTCTGCAGGCGGAGGGAGCTCTGGAGGTTGGAATAGAGTTCTATTCCTTCTCAAAGGCCTATAATATGACCGGCTGGCGGTTAGGGAGCGCTGTTGGCAACGAAGACGTCATTGCAGGGTTGCAGAGGGTGAAGAGCAATCTGGACTCAGGCGTCTTTCAGGCCATACAATTGGCTGGCATTCAGGCATTAGAGGGATCACAGGATTGTATAGCCCGGCAGAATGCCATCTACCAGGAGCGCAGGGATATCTTGGTAGAAGGTCTGTACGGGATGGGGCTTCAGGTAGAGCCCCCTAAAGCAACCTGCTATGTTTGGTGCCGTGTGCCAGCAGGGTTCAGTTCGGCTGGGTTTGCTGCCGAACTTATCGAGACCATCGGTGTTGTGGTGACCCCTGGGAGTGGTTTCGGTGAAAATGGCGAAGGGTATATCAGGTTATCCCTGACTGTGGAGACGGATAGGCTGAAGGAGGCCGTTAGAAGGATGAAGACGATTAAGTTCGACGTCTAATTCGCTCTATGAACGGCTCATGGGTATTGGCAAAATTGGACACCACGGTTTTTTTCACGGGAGAGCTGAGGAGAGGGAGAATACATGGACTATTTTGAATACAAAGACGGCAGGCTATTCTGTGAGGATGCGGATATCACGGATATAGCCGGAGCGGTGGGTACCCCTTTCTATCTTTACAGCAAAAGGACTCTTCTGAGGCATTGTGACATCATTCACCGGGCCCTTGGTGAAGTGGAGCATCTGACGTGCTATTCGGTGAAGGCAAATTCGAACCTTGCGGTGCTGGCCCTCCTGGCAGCCCAGGGGATTGGGGCTGATGTTGTCTCAGGGGGGGAGCTGTTCAGGGCACTCAAGGCCGGCTTCGCTCCAGAGAAGATCGTCTATTCGGGAGTGGGCAAGACGGAGGCTGAGATCGAATATGGCCTTGGACAGAATATCCTCACCTTCAATGTCGAATCTATCCCTGAGCTGGAGTTGATAAACGACATTGCGGGCACGATGGGTAAGTTAGCCCCTGTTGCGCTCAGGGTGAATCCGGATATTGACCCTAAGACCCATCCCTACATCGCTACCGGCCTCAGGGAAAACAAGTTCGGCATACCTCACGCTCAGGCCCTTGAGGGTTTCAGACTTGCAGCAGGGATGAGGAATCTCAGGGTGATTGGTGTGGATGCCCACATCGGGTCTCAGATAACCGAGCTCGATCCATTTGTCGAAAGCGCAAAGAAGCTATGTGAGCTGGTCGAGACCCTCAAGGATGATGGGATCAGCATAGAGCAGATCGACATAGGTGGGGGCTTGGGGATACGGTATGCGGATGAAATCCCCCCCGAGCCTTCAGAGTGGGCAGGTGCTATCGTCCCGGTGCTTAAAGGGATGGGTTGCCGGATAATCTTTGAACCAGGCCGTTCCCTTGTTGGGAATGCAGGTATCCTGGTCACGAAGGTGCTCTATATTAAGAGGAGCGGGGATAAGGTGTTTGTCGTCGTTGATGCGGGGATGAACGACCTTATACGTCCAGCTCTTTATGGCTCACAGCATGAGATAAGACCTGTTATACGGATAGACTCGGAGGAAACGGTTGTGGACATTGTTGGACCGGTATGCGAATCAGCCGATTTCTTTGCTAAAGATAGAACTATTCCGCTGCCCGGGCCTGGAGACCTCCTCGCAATAATGGGCGCTGGAGCCTATGGTTTCACTATGTCATCAAACTATAACTCAAGGCCTCGGTGTCCTGAGGTGTTGGTTGAAGGGTCAACCTTTAAGGTGGTCCGGGAAAGGGAGAACTATGAAGACCTGATCCGGGGGGAGCATATTCTCGTTGATTAGATCCCAAGCGGCCGGATTGGTCCGGCAAAGGATTTCCCCCTGCGATGGGGGT